>PRDT01000031.1 GCA_003173995.1 Candidatus Levyibacteriota bacterium
GCAAAATTAGCTAGCTTGCCTATCAAAGATGAGGATGCAAAAAAATTGGAATCACAGCTAGAAACAACCATTGAGCATGTTGATAGACTTTCTGAAATTGATACTTCTCACGTTGAAGGGACAAATGAAGTAACTGATTTGAAAAATGTGACTCGTGAAGACATCGTTACCCCATCACTCTCACAAGAAGATGCACTCAAAAATGCAAAGAAAACATACAATGGATTTTTTGTTGTACCAGTTATTATAGAGGAGGCGGTTGAATAAATGAACTTGCACGACCTAACTATTACTACTGCAAAAGATATGTTGATAAAACGAGAGATATCCGCTGCTGAGCTGACCAAAATGTATTTAGAAAGGATTGCAAAGCTCGAGCCGCGTCTTAATGCATTTGTGACAGTCACAAAAGAAAAAGCTATGGAATCAGCAGAAAAAGCTGATCAGCTTTTCAGAGAAAGTAAAGATGCTCCACTCTTGGGTATTCCTCTTTCTATTAAAGATAACTTCAATACTAAAGGCATTAGGACAACTGCCTCAAGCAAAGTACTAGACAACTATATTGCACCTTACAACGCAACTGTTGTTGAAAGGCTTGAAGGTGCAGGGATGGTACTTCTTGGGAAAACAAATATGGATGCTTGGGCACACGGATCAAGTACCGAGACATCAGACTATGGTCCATCTCACAATCCATGGAATACTGACTATTTGCCAGGTGGATCATCGGGTGGAGCAGCAGCAAGTGTTGCAGCAGATGAAGCTCTGGCAGCAATTGGATCAGAGACAGCTGGCTCTGTCAGAGGTCCAGCGAGTTGGTGTGGCTTAGTCGGACTCAAGCCAACATACGGAAGAGTAAGTCGATACGGTGTTATTGCAATGGCATCAAGTACTGATAGTCCAGGTCCTATCACAAAGACGGTGACCGATGCTGCACTTATTTTGGAAGTATTAGCTGGTAAAGACCCACTTGATGCAACAACCGCCACAAAAGATGTTCCACATTACAGTCAAAGCATGAAGACAATGGATAAGCCAATGACCATTGGTATTGCTGATGATTACTTTACGAATGTTGATCCAGAGACAGTTGCAAAAGTTGAAGAGGCTATCAAATTATTAGAAGGAAAAGGTCACATTGTTAAAAAAATTGAACTTTTTGATCCTCAGAAGTCCATTGATGTCTATACTATTTTAATGCGCTCTGAAGTCTCTTCCAATTTAGCGAGAATGGATGGGATACGATTTGGCAATGATAGATCTCTTTTTGGTGAAGAAGCAATGAGACGTATGATGCTTGGTACCTATGCGCTTTCTTCTGGCTATTACGACGCATATTACAAAAAGACACAGAAAGTCCGTACTCTTATTATTCAGGATTTTGAGAAAGCGTACAAGGAAGTTGATGTCATTATTGGTCCTACACTTCCTTCACCTGCACTTCCTATAGGGGCAACAGCTGATAACCCAATGTTTGGTGAAATGGCAGATGTACTGACAGAGCCTTCATCAATTGCAGGACTTTGTGGTATCAATATGCCTGTTGGGTTTTCATCAAAAGGACTTCCTATCGGCATGCAGATTATTGGACCACAGTTTGGCGAAGAGACAATTTTGAAGCTCGCCTATCAATATGAGCAAGAAACAGACTGGCAAAAGGAGGCTCCCAATTTATGAGTAACTATACGCTTGTTATCGGACTTGAGGTCCATGTAGAGCTGACCACCAAGTCAAAAATGTTTTGTGGATGTGCAAATGACTGGTTTGGTGCTAAGCCAAATACGCATACTTGTCCTGTCTGTCTTGGACTTCCTGGAGCATTGCCAGTTCCAAATAAAAAAGCTATCGAGGGTTGTATAAAAATTGGTATGGCACTTGGTTGTGATATTCCACTTCTTTCAAAATTTGACCGAAAAAATTATTTTTATCCGGACTTGGCAAAAGGTTATCAGATAAGTCAGTACGACCAACCATTCTCCCAGCATGGATCAATTACTCTTTCATCTGGCAAGAAAATTGGTATTACACGTGCTCATATGGAAGAAGATACCGGAAAATTAATGCATGACACAGTCAATGGCGAAAAGGTCAGTCTTATTGATTTCAATCGCTCAGGTGTCCCACTTGTTGAAATTGTCACAGAGCCGGATTTTACCTCAGCTGCTGAAGTAAAAGAATATTTACAGAAATTACAGCAAATCGTTAGGTATTTAGGCGTTGCGGATGCTGATATGGATAAAGGCATGATGCGTCTTGAACCAAATATTTCTCTTCGGAAAGAAGGACAGACAGAATTGCCAAATTATAAAGTCGAAGTAAAAAACATTAATTCATTTTCATTTGTTGAAAAAGCAATCGCGTATGAATTTGAAAGACAGGCAGAACTCCTAGATAAAGGAGAAAGACCAACTCAGGAGACTCGTGGTTGGGATGAAGATAAGAAAATGACTATCTCTCAGCGAAGTAAAGAAGAAGCAGCAGATTATCGATATTTCCCAGAGCCTGACATTCCTCCATTTGTATGGACTGAGGATTATCTAGAAAGTCTGAGAAAAGAAGTTGAAGAAAAGAAAAAATATTTTCCAGAGAATAGAATTCCTGTTTATATGAATAATTATGGTATGTCAAATGCCTCTGCATCTACAATTGCTTATTCAGAAATAAGAACAAATATTTTTGGTACTGCTGTATCTGAAGGAACCGTTTCTCCAAATTCTTTAGGCAATTTTGGAACCTATCTTGCTAACATCAGGATTGAACCTAAAGAGGTTCACAATGTTGTTGATTTCACTAAAACAATTTCACAAGATTTTACACAAAAACAGCAAGTTACAGGCGTAAGTGACGATGAATTACAAACAATCCTAAAGAAAGTTTTAGATGCCAATGTGCAATCAGTAGCCGATTATAAAAAGGGCAAAACAAATGCCATTATGTTCTTAGTTGGTCAGGCAATGAGAGAGCTGAAGGGCAAAGCAAAAGCAGATACAGTCAAGGCAGAACTTGAAAAACTCTTGGCAAACAGCTAGTATAGTTATAGATGCATACTATTCCAGAAAATCTCAAAAACTTATACATTTGTACTCCTGCTGCACCATATAATCCAGATTATCTAGAGAAAGCACTAGAAAGATTGAAAAAATTGGGCTTCAATCCAACTTTATCCAAGCATGCAATGGATAATAATGGTAATGTATCGGCAAGTATTGAAGACAGAGTTTCTGATATACACGAAGGATTTACCAATCCCGCATATAACATGATTATGTCTTCACGTGGAGGATGGAATTCTAACGAACTTCTTCCGTATCTTGACTATGAATTAATTAAATCCCATCCCAAACCTTTTATAGGTTTTAGTGACCCAACAACACTAGATGTCAATCTATATCAAAAATCAAATGTTCAGACGTATTATGGAAGCGTAATGAGTTGGATTTATTTCGACCCAGATGAAGCAAATTACGATCAGATGATAGAAGTATTAACTGATCCAAATTCGTTTAAAGGATTTTATAAAGAGCCATTGCAAGATGAACATATTTTTAGACACGGAACAATGTCCGGGACATTAACTGGAGGTTGTATCGCTATATTAAGTAGTATGATTGGTACTCAATATGCCCTACAAGTCCCAGAAGGAGCAATACTTTTTCTTGAAGATGATGACGAACCAACCGGTTACCTTTGGCAGCAAAAACTTATGCAAATGAAGCAAGTGGGTTATTTTGATAAGATTAGTGGGCTTGTTATTGGCAAGATCTTACCAACAACAAAATTTATCAAAGGCTCAGAACTCAAGGATATTCTTAATCTTGCGGTAGGAGAGTATGATTTCCCGGTTCTACTTGAAGCTGATTTTGGCCATGCTGCGAATCCTCTTGCCGTCCCTTATGGGATAAATTATTCTTTAACCGTTTAGTGATTGCATATTGTCTCCTGTCATATTAGAATAATTTGTAATAAGGATCGCTTGCGATCGAAAAGACATGACGGATTTTGTACATCTTCACAATCATTCTGAATTTTCGCTTCTTGATGGACTCCAGAAAGTAAAGAAAATGGTCTATCGTGCTAAAGAGCTTGATATGAAAGCTGTTGCCATAACAGATCATGGCAGCATGTATGGGACCATTTATTTCTACAAAGCCTGCATTGAAGCAGAAATTAAACCAATTATTGGATGCGAGATTTATATCACTCCAAGGAGTCGCTTTTCCAAAGAAACAGGCGTTGATAAAGACTATAATCATTTGATTCTACTCGCGGAAAACAATACGGGCTACAAAAATTTAATGAAAATAGTCTCAAAGGCTCATCTTGAAGGATATTATTACAAACCCCGAACTGACTTAGAACTTCTTAAAGAACACCATGAAGGGCTTATTTGTCTTTCAGCATGTGTGAATGGATTTGTTTCTGAGCCACTTCTCAAGGGTGAGCAAGAAGAAGCAGAAAGACGAGCTAAAGCTTTGTCAGATATTTTTGGTAAAGACCATTTTTATCTGGAACTTCAGAAACATATTCATGTTCCACCTCAAGAAGTCCTCAATCCCAAGCTTATCGAACTATCCAAGAAATTGGGTATTCCAGTTGTCGCCACCAATGACAATCACTACACGAATAAAGACGACGCAGAAGCACAGGAAATTCTGCTTTGTATCCAGACCCAAACAACAATAGATCAGGCAAATAGAAAATTATCCATGATCGACTCTCCTGATTTTTATATGAAAACTGGGGATGAAATGCTTGCACAATTTCCAGAAGTACCTGAGGCAATTAGTAACTCAGTCAAAATTGCTGATATGTGTAATGTCGAGATTACCCTTGGTAAATGGGTCATGCCAAAATATGAAGCTCCAGAGGGACTCACTGATGATGACTATCTCGAACAACTCATATGGGAAGGAGCAAAAAGAAGATATGGAGAGATAACCCCAGAAATTACCGAGCGTATTGAGTACGAATTGTCTGTCATTGTGAAGAAAGGGTATTCTACCTATTTTTTAACCGTTCAGGATTTTGTTAACTGGGCAAAAGATCATGGTATTAGCGTTGGTCCAGGAAGAGGATCTGCTGCAGGAAGTGTTATTTCGTATTGTCTTCGTATTACTGACATAGATCCATTCTTTTTTAGATTGCCGTTTGAAAGATTCCTTAATCCGCTTCGCCCTTCAGCTCCTGATATTGATTTGGATTTTGCTGATGTTAGACGAGAAGAAGTTATTAAATATGTGACTGATAAATATGGCGATGACAAAGTTGCACAGATTATCACTTTTGGCACCATGGAAGCTAAAGGAAGTGTGAGAGATGTTGGTCGTGCTCTTGGTATGCCTTATGCCGGACCAGACAGAATTTCTAAAATGATCCCACTTGGCTGGCAAGGACATGCAATGACGCTTGATAGTGCACTTGATCAGTCGCCTGACCTCAAAAGAGCATATTTACAAGAACCAGAGACAAAGCGTCTTATTGATGTCTCCAAAAAAATTGAAGGAGTGGTAAGGCACGCATCAGTCCATGCAGCTGGTGTTGTGATAGCAGATAAGCCACTCACCGAATACGTGCCAATTCAAAAAGAACCATCAGGTGGAGAAAAAATAGTTACCCAATATGACATGTACACTGTTGGCGAGGATGGTGTTGGCCTTTTGAAAATGGACTTTTTGGGGCTTCGCAATTTGACGATTATTGAAGAAGCTTTGAAATTTATTAAGCAAACACAAGATATAGAAATAGAAATGTCTACCTTGCCAGTTGATGATGCGCCAACTTATGAACTGTTATCAAGTGCTGAGACAACCGGTATTTTCCAGCTCGAATCTGCTGGAATGAGACGATACATTAAAGAACTCAAGCCAAGTAATATTTTCGACCTCATGGCAATGGTGGCATTATATCGTCCAGGCCCAATGCAAAATATTCCAGCCTTTATTGCAAGAAAGCACAATCCAGCACTCATTGACTTTCCCGACCCCAGACTGACAGAAATTCTCACTAATTCCTATGGTATTCTCACCTATCAAGACGATGTGCTCCTCACGACGATTATTCTTGCTGGATATACCTGGCTTGATGCAGATAAATTTAGAAAAGCTATGGGAAAGAAAATTCCAGCTGAAATGAAAAAGCAAAAAGAAAAGTTTATTACTGGCGCTGTAAAAGGCGGCCTGACACAAAAAAGAGCTGAGGAAATATTTGAGCTCATTGCTCCATTTGCTGGATATGGATTTAACAAGGCTCATGCTGCGTGTTATGCAACAATTGCCTATCGAACCGGCTATCTAAAAGCGCATTTTCCTGTTGAATTTATGACCGCACTTTTTACTGCTGAAGCTCGTGGTACAACAGGACCAGCAAAAAATGAAAAAATTGCGATGGCTGTTGATGAGTGTAAAAGAATTAACATTCCAGTCTTGCAGCCTGATATTAATAAGTCACAAGCAGAATTCTCTATTGAGGAAAATACAAAAATTCGATTTGGCTTATCTGCTATTAAAAATGTTGGTGAGGCAGCGATTAAGACAATTCTTGATGCCAGAAAGAAAGGTCCATTTGTGAGTTTTGAAGATTTTTGTCATCGAGTTGAGCTAGGGGCAGTGAATAAGAAGACGCTTGAAAGTCTTATTAAGGCAGGTGCTATGGATAAATTTGGTAATAGAGCAATGCTTCTTGCCTCAATGAGTGAGACAACAGAAAAAATAACTCGAGTGAAGAAGACTCAAGCAGAAGGACAAGGATCTTTGTTTGGAGATGATGATGCGATGCAGCTGGAGAGCCCAACAACCTTATCAGATTTGGGCATTGAAGACTTCTCACCAGCTGAAAAGTTGGCATTTGAAAAAGAATTTTTAGGCTTTTATCTTACCGCCCATCCACAAGCTGAAAATTTGGAGAAAATTAAGTCAATGATAAGTCATGAGCTTCATATGCTTGAAGGACAAAATGATGGCATGATAGTAAAGGTTGGCGGCATTGTTGAGAATGTAAAGCGCATTTTTACGAAGAAAACAAATGCTGAAATGGCATTTGTGAGCGTGTCTGATGAAAAAGGAACAAATATTGAATGCATTATTTTCCCAAAAATATTTGAGCAATTTAGAGATATTCTTATCCCAGACACAGTACTTATCTTTGAAGGAAAAATTGATTTGAAAAATGATAAGCCGGTGATTATTGTCAATACCATTCGCAAACCTCATACTATTGAATAATACAAAATGATGGACCTGATTGATAAATTAGCATTTATTTATATAATAGACAGGAAAATTCTTTCAACCCGTTCAAAGGGCAAGGATGCGTGGTATATCCCTGGTGGTAAAAGAGAAGATAATGAATCCGACCAAGAAGCACTTATCCGCGAAGTGAAAGAAGAATTAACTGTTGATCTCAAGCCTGAGACAATTAATTATCTAGAGACTTTCAAAGCACAAGCTCATGGCAAGCCAGAAGGAGTAATGGTCCAGATGACTTGTTATACTGCAGATTTTACTGGAGATATAGAGCCTTCAAGTGAAATTGCAGAAATTGCTTGGCTCACATCAGATACTGACCCAAAGCTTCTTTCTCCTGTTGATAGAATTATATTTGCATATTTAAAAGAGAAGAATCTTATTGATTAATTTAGTACAATAACCATATGGCCAACTATATAATGATAAGCGTTACCGTCCCAGAATCTCATGCTGATGCTGTTCGAGAAGCAGCAGGCAAGGCAGGTGGTGGCAGAATGGGAAATTATATGTATGGCTCTTTCTCAACAAAAGGAATAGGTCGAGGTATTGCACTAGATGGCGCAAGTCCAGCAGAGGGAGAAATTGGAAAAATTGAAGAAGTTGTTGAGGAAAAAATTGATATCTTTTGTAAAGAAGAGGAAGTAAAAGCAATTGTTGATGCAATAAAAAGTGTTCATCCCTACGAAGGTCCTATTATTTCAGCGACACCTGTCGAAATTTTTGAATAGAGTAACGATCTAACAAGCCTCTCACTTTCTTCTTGAAGATTGAGGCTACTATTGATACAATATACTTACATATCTATGGCAGTGCTTGCACCAGAGACACTAATTCAAATTGGCGCTTTTCCTTTCACCAATACGCTTTTGCATACCCTCATCGTAGACGGACTTATTATCACAGGACTTGTTGTGCTTAATAAAAATCTCAAGAAAATCCCAGGACTTTTTCAGAATATGGTCGAATATGCTGTTGATGGGCTCTATAGCCTTACCGAATCTATCTCTGGCAAAAATGCTTCCAAAATTTTCCCATGGTTTATGGGATTTTTTACTTTTATTCTTATTATCAATATCACGGCACTTTTCCCAGGGTTTGAGACCATTGGCTTTCATAAAGATGACGAATTCATCCCACTTCTTCGAAGCGCAACAAGTGATATCAATGTCACTATCGCTTTAGCTATTATCGCAACCATCGCAACACAAGTATTGGCTATCAAAACAGTTGGTATTAAAGGTCATTTAGCACGATATTTCTCATGGAATCCTATTTTTCTTTTTGTTGGCATCTTAGAAATACTCTCGGTCTTCACAAATATCATCTCGCTTTCTTTCCGACTTTTTGGTAATATATTTGCGGGAGAAGTGGTTTTATCAACGATTTCTCAGATTTTTGCATTTTTTCTCCCTCTTCCGTTTCTTGGACTTGAGATAATCGTTGCTTTGGTTCAGGCACTGGTTTTTGCAATTTTAACGATGGGTTTTATGTCAATTCTTATGACACCGCATCATGCTGAAGGAGGTGAACATTAATGTCAATTCTTTTCCACGTTAGTGGAGGTCTTATTATTGCTATCGGAGGTCTCGGCCCAGCTTTGGGTATTGGACTTATCGGTATGAAAGCAATGGAAGCAATCGGACGCAATCCAGAAGCATCTGGACGAGTCTTGCCAGCGATGCTTATCGGCATGGCTTTTGCTGAAGCTATTGCTATTTACGCACTCATTTTGGCATTCGGAAAATAAGACTTACTGTCATTCCGAACTTGTTTCGGAATCTTTTGTCTGTATCTTTAGAGATACTTGCAACTGAAACAAGTTTGGGCTGATAACACCTACAAGTGTTAACGGTTACATAAAATATATGCAAGATTTAATAAATAATTTTGGAATTAATGGATTTTTGTTGGCAGCACAAATTGTCAACTTCCTTATTATTCTGTATTTGCTCAAGAGATTTGCTTTTGGTCCTATTTTGAAATTGTTACAAGAAAGAAAAGCAAAGATTGCAGAAAGTCTCAAAAATGCTGAAGAGACAGAAAAGCTTCTTGCAGAGACAGAAGAAAAGGAAAAGGAAATTCTTAAAAAGGCTCAAGCCCAGGCTCAAGAATTTTTGACTGATGCCAAAAAGCAAGCAAGCGAAATTCATGAAGCTGCAGAGGCCTCTGCAAAAGTCACTGTTGAGAAAATGATTGCTGATGCAAATAAAAAGATTTCTCTCTCAACTGATGAAGCAGAAAAAGAGCTTGAGAAAAAGATTACAACAATTGCTATTGGTATTTTGGAGAAGTCACTTAAAGGAATGCTTGATGAAAAAGATCAACAAAAAGTCGTAGAGCGTGCAATGAAGGATTTACACTAATATGACGCAAAAGGATATTAAGGCATTAGTTGTAGCAAGTTATAAGAAAGACCAACTCAATGAGTCTGCGATTGCACGAATTGCAAAAGTTTTGAGCAGAAAAGATTTGAAGGCGTATATTCGAGCACTCAAATTAGAAGAGAAAAAACGAAAAATTTATATTGCCTTACCAAGTAAGAGCGTATATAATACAAGTAAGAAATCTCTTGAAAAGATATTTAAGGATAAGGAACTCGTTTTTCAAGAAGATCCAACTCTGCTCCTGGGATTAAAGCTCGTAGACAATGATACTGTCTATGATATGAGTTTGAAGAATAGGTTACAAACAATACAACGAGGAGTGAGTGAATAAGTTATGAACGGCGACGATATTATTAAAAAATTAGAACAAAATTTAATGCACATTGATACCAGTGCCAAAGCACAAAATGTTGGCGTTGTTGAGCAGGTCGGAGATAGTATCATCGTTGCATCAGGTCTTTCCAAAGCTGTCATGGGAGAAGAAGTTGCTTTTGAAGACGGCACTCCTGGACTTATCCTCAATTTAGATGAAGATTCTGTCTCTATCGTTCTTCTCGGTGCATCAAGTGCTATTAAAGAAGGCTCAACAGTTAAGACCACAGGAAAAATTCTGACAGTCATGGCATCAGAAGAACTTCTTGGCAGAGTCATCAATCCAGTTGGTGTCCCACTTGATGGACAAGCAGGAGTAAAAAAAGGCAAAGCAATGCCACTTGAGAAAATCGCTCCTGGCGTTATTACTCGTCAACCTGTTGATACTCCTTTAAAGACTGGTATTAAAGTTATTGACTCTATTATCCCAGTTGGGCGAGGACAAAGAGAGCTTATTATTGGAGACCGTGGTCTTGGTAAGACAGCTGTTGCAATTGATACCATTATTAATCAAAAAGAAGGTAATGAAAGAGCAGCAAAAGATAAGTCTGGCAAATTAAAACGAGTTATTTGTATTTATGTTGCTATTGGTCAGAAGAATTCTACCGTTGCACAAGTTGTTGAGAAGCTTAGAGAGACAGGTGCGCTTGAATACACCATTATTGTTGCAGCAAATGCATCAGACCAAGTATCTCTCCAGTACATGGCACCATATGCAGGCGTTGCAATTGGCGAATACTTTATGGAAAAAGGCGAAGATGTGCTTGTTGTCTATGACGATTTGACCAAGCATGCATGGGCATACCGACAAATTTGTTTGGTCCTCAAAAGACCAGCAGGACGTGAGGCTTACCCAGGAGATGTTTTCTACATTCACAGTAGACTTCTTGAAAGAGCAGCTAAATTAAATCCAGACTTTGGTGGCGGATCTATCACCGCTCTTCCAATTATTGAAACCCAAGCAGACGATATTTCAGCATACATTCCAACCAACGTCATCTCCATTACTGATGGACAGATTTTCTTAAAGAGTGATTTGTTTAATTCAGGTATAAGGCCAGCTGTTGATGTCGGACTTTCCGTCTCAAGAGTTGGAGGAGCAGCACAAACTGGTGCCATGAAAGCAGTTGCAGGTGGAGTCAAGCTTGCACATGCACAATTTAGAGAGCTTCAAGTCTTTGCACAATTTGGATCAGAATTAGATGCAGCAACACTTGCACAACTTGAAAGAGGTAAAAGAGTCAATGAGGTCTTCAAACAGCCTCAATATTCACCTCTTCCAGAGGCATTCGAAATTCTCTCTATATGGGCAGTTACCAATGGCTTTATGGATGATGTCAAAGTAGAAGATATTACTCGATTTGAAAGAGAATATCATGATTATGTCAAAGCTCATGACAAGAAGCTTATTGAAACTCTTAATTCAGGTGCAAAAGTAACTCCAGAGACAGTAGAAAATCTCAAAAAAGTCACAACAGCTTTCAAAAAAGTCTTTAGTGCAAAATAAGTATGGCAACCACACTTGACCTTCGCCGAAGAATTCGATCAGCACAAAATATTTCAAAGACAACTCGTGCAATGCAAATGATTGCGGCAAGTAAACTTCGTCGTGCACAAGAAGCAGCAGTTGCTTCCAGGCCTTACGTTACTGAACTTATGGCGCTTTCCAAAAGTCTTGCACCAAAAGATGCAAAAGCAGATACACTTCATCCATACATGGTCAGTAAAAAGGCGACTGGAAAAACTTTGTATGTCTTTATTGGTCCTGACAAAGGGCTTTGCGGCGGACTTATCACTAATTTGATAAGGGAGCTTCTCAAAGTCAGACATGAGAATGCTTCATTTGTAACAGTCGGAAAGAAATTAGAAAATGTAGGCGCATCCACCAAAAATCTTATTGCAAGTTTCCCTTTTGGAACTACCCTTCCAAAATTTGGCCAAGTACTTCCAATTGTTGATATTATCAACGAACAATTCTTGGGTGGTAAAGTAGACACTGTCAAAATAATTTCAACAAAATTCCAAAGTGTTTTTTCTCAGACGCCACAACTTATTGATCTTTTGCCTGTCAAACTTGAAACCTCAGAAGACATAAAAGAATTAGATGTCCTTTTTGAGCCATCAAAAGAAGCCCTTCTTCCAGCTTTGCTGAAAAGATATTTGGAAATGACCGTCTATCAATCATTTTTGGAAAGTTACGCATCATACAATGCTGCACAAATGATAGCAATGCAAAATGCTACCAACAATGCAAAAGATATTGTAAACGAGCTGCAACTTTTATATAATAAGGCTAGACAAGAGAAGATTACAAAAGAGATTTTAGATATTTCCTCAGCATCGGTTGCACTCGGTAGTTTATAAAAATATATGGCAACAAAAAATAAAGGTATTATTATTAAAATTCAAGGACCAGTTGTTGATGTGCGATTTGAAGGCGATGTTCCAGCTATTAATGAAGCACTTGAAGTTGCACTTCCTAACAAGCAAAAGCTTACCCTTGAAGTTGCATTTGAAATTGGTGCACACGAAGTAAAGACACTTGCTCTCGGAACTACAGATGGACTTTCACGCGGCATGGAAGTCGAACGAACAAATGCAGCTATTAAAGTTCCAGTTGGTAACGAGACTTTAGGCAGAATCTTTAACGTCCTTGGTGAAGTTATTGACGGCGGAAAGGAATTATCAGCAAAAGTAGAGACTTCCCCAATTCACAAAAAAGCTCCAGCACTCACCGACCAGACAACAAAACCACTTATTCTTGAGACCGGTATTAAAGTTATTGACCTTGTTGCTCCATTTACCAAAGGAGGTAAAATTGCTATTTTCGGCGGCGCTGGCGTTGGTAAGACCGTTGTTATTAAAGAATTGATTCGTAACATTGCAGCAGAGCACAAGGGCCATGCTGTTTTTGCTGGCGTAGGTGAGCGAACACGTGAAGGAAATGACCTCTGGCTTGAAATGAAAGAAGCTGGAGTTATGGACAAGACCGTTATGGTATACGGACAAATGAACGAGCCACCAGCTAACCGTATGCGAGTTGGACTGACTGCACTTACCATGGCAGAATATTTCCGAGACGAAAAGCATGAAGACGTTTTGCTTTTTATTGATAACATTTTCCGATTTGCACAGGCTGGTTCTGAAGTGTCAGCACTTCTTGGCCGCATGCCATCCGCTGTAGGATACCAACCAACACTTGCATCAGAAGTTGGACAACTTGAAGAAAGAATTACTTCTACCAAAGATGGATCTATCACATCAGTCCAGGCCGTGTATGTGCCAGCTGATGATTACACCGATCCAGCACCAGCAACCATTTTCTCTCACTTGGACGCAACAGTTACACTTGACCGAGGACTCGCATCACAAGGTCTTTTCCCAGCTGTTGACCCACTTACCTCTTCTTCACGTATTCTTGATCCCAATATTGTTGGCCGCGATCATTATGAAGTCGCTCGAGGCGTCCAGAAAGTACTCCAGAGATACAAAGATTTACAAGACATCATCGCTATTTTGGGTATGGACGAATTGTCAGCAGAAGACAAGCAGACAGTGTACCGAGCCCGAAAGATCCAAAGATTCTTGACTCAGCCAATGTATGTTGCTGAAATCTTCGGAGGTCCTCCAGGAAGATATGTAAAGATTGAAGACAATATCCGAGGCTTTAAAGAAATTCTTGAAGGAAAGCATGACGACCTCCCAGAGCAAGCATTCTATCTTGCTGGTACTATTGAAGATGTTATTGAGAAAGCAAAAGAATTAAAGAAGCAGGCGAAATAATATGCTCCATGTACAAGTCGTTACCCCAGAAAAAACTCTCGTAGACACAGAAGCAGATGAGATAATTGTTCCAACCTCAACTGGCGAACTTGCTATTCTTCCTCAACACGTTGCGCTGGTTACTGAAGTTGCACCGGGAGTACTGACTATCAAGACAAAAGGCAAAGAAGAAACCATGGCTATTGATGGTGGATTTGTCCAAGTGACAGACAGCTTAGTCCGCATTCTTGCTGACTATGCAGTCACAGGCAGTGACATTTCAGCTACCAAAGCACAAGAAGCAAAAGACAGAGCAGAGAAGGCAATGAAAGAAAAGAAGAATGATGTTGAATTTGCAGAAGCACAAGCAGAATTTAGAAAAGCGATATTGGAACTCAAACTCGCCGGCCGCATCAAAAGACACAATTAATCAGCCACAAAGTTAGCACTCTCCTTATCCCCTTGACAACCCTATCTTGCAAAGAGCATAATTCTGTCATGAATAACAGCAAAAAGAATATCCTGAATAATATCGAAAAGAATATTATGAATAATATCGAAAAAAATAACTCTCCAGAACCTTTTGCAGAAGAATTAGCAAAAGTCGTAAATAAACTCGCTGAAGGGACTTTACAGTTTGCAAAAAATTTTAAGAAATCCGTAGATATTCAGACAAAATCTTTGGAAACTCAGGAACAAATGTCTGAGATTTTAGAAGTTCACCAAAAAAAACTATCAAACAATACTAAACTTATTGTGCTGCTATTTATATTAGTAGTATTTAGAGATGTATTTCTTATGGTTGGAAAAAGTATTTTTAATTTTTTTGCACATATCATTCAAACAATATTTACATTTTTTATATATGTATTTGAACTTTATCAAAAATCAAGCCCCGATGGAAAATTAAATGCACTTCTTATTATTGCTATCTTTTTTATTACCTTTTTCCTTGGAGGTTTTACATTACCAATTATTGTAAAAAAAGTAAAAGAACTATTTAATCAAAGAAACAGGAGCTTATAAGTTTTATTCTTCCAACCACCTAGTATCATCAGAGTCTTCCGGGAGATTGATTTTAAAGACCAGGAGCTTGCATGGCTTGTCAGTTTGATTTTGTACTGAGTGCTTTTCTCCATGAGGATGAATAAGCGCATCACCTGGCTGCATCACAAATTCTTTATCCTCAACAAAAAAATGTGCTTCTCCTTCAAGTAGATAGGAGACTTCTGTCTGGATATCATGAACATGGAAGCGTTGCTTGGTGTGTGGAGGAATAGTTACTACTTGGAGTAAATGTCCCTTTTCTTCAAAGTCTGAGAGAGGAAAAATAACTTTTTTAGAATAATCTTTCTTTTGTATTTCTTCTCCATCTGTAGATTTTTTAAATTTCATGTTGTTATTATATCAAGACTATCTCCATTGTGGTAAATAATTGGATTTTCTTTATCAGTAGGTACTTGGAAATTATTCACTACTCGCATAAAATCATCTTCTCTGACATCATTTCTTTTTCCTGTTTGTCTATTATCCATCCATCTTTTGATAACATCTGCTTTTGAAGTTGCTACATAAATAATTCGTGCAGATGACTGGCAACTTTTAGCAAGATCTCTTAATTTTTGCCTTTGTTGGAAAGTAAAATTTGTTGCATCATAAATAACTGTTTTACCCTCTCCTAAAAGTTGTTTTGTTTTCTCCTCAGTAAGCTTATAGGTAATTTCCCGTTCATCGGGAGTAATGGGCTTTGTTATATCCACCCCTATTCCTCTTTCTCTATTTATTTCATCAATACCAACAAAACTCCACTGATATTTTTCAATAAGCTCTTTTGCGAGCGTTGTCTTGCCAGAGAAAGGTAATCCACAAAGTATATAAAGCATAGACATAATTTAGAGAGCCCAGGAGCGGACATAGCTTGCCGGTAATTCAGCGCCTGCTTCTCGGAACATCAAAATGAGTTCTCCTTGGTGGAGATATTCGTG
>PRDT01000008.1 GCA_003173995.1 Candidatus Levyibacteriota bacterium
AACTGCACTTTCGATCATCGCGTTTACAATAGGATCACGACCCAATCTGTCACGTTTTGCAATCAAAAGAACATCACCTTTTTCAAGTATTGATATCGCAGATAAAAGCGCAGGTCTCTTTTCAAGTTTTAATGAACCACTAAAACCATCGTCAACAAACTCCAAATATGAATTTTGAATATTTTTTGAAATATAAGAAAGACAAATTTGTCTTTGTGCCTCTAAACCTAGTCCTGAATTGACTTGTTGATCTGTGCTGACTCTAAGATATATCACGTACTTCATTTTCAATTTCTTCTTTGTGTAGTTGTTCAGATATTTTCCACCAATCTTCAGCAAGTTCCAAATAATATTCTTTTGTAAGACCACATGCAAGCATTTGACTAGATATTAAATAATAGCATGACCAAACTCCATCTTTTACTGGTATTTCTTTTCTTATCATTTCTTCTTTTATGGCATCTGAAATTTTTAAATATGGTTTTATTTGTTCAAATGAAAGTGCATCTTTATTCATTTTTTTCCTAAGGTATCAACGGGTTCGGGTCGTATTCTTCAAATTTTGCATCGTCTTCCGTATTTATTGTGCACCAAAGACATTTTTCAGCATGTTTTCCAATTTCTTTCAATGCTGGATTTCTACAAACAGAACATTCAAAGAACTTTTGTCCTTCAGGTGCGTGAATGAAAAAAGTCATATCATTCATTCGGAGGCTCTGGAAGCGGCCTCCAGTGAGTTATTTCTTTAGCATCCATCCCCCAAGTCAAATCTCCACAAGCTACTGCGTTACTTTGATCTTCTATGCTCATCATTTCCCAAACTCCCTTATAATTTCTTGCAATAGATATGGGACATGGTTCAGTTCCTTGTTTTTTTACATAAACCAAAACATATTTATAAGCATCGGGAATAAAATCTTTAACACTGATCCACTTGGGAATTTCGCATTTAACACATATAGGCTCGTAATGCCCGTCGCAATTTTTATTTAAACACTGCATAAATTCCTTTAATTCTGGTATGGTAAAAAGGTGAGATAGTGGGACTCGAACCCACAAGGGAGGACACGACTAGTTATAGCCCTTTTTCCCAGAGCGCAGTTAAGTGGCTTGATAATACCCATTATCATCTATCTCATATTTTTTGTTTCGGTACCGGGCGGTGGCGTTCCAAATACATATTAATCTCCGATGAACCCATCAAAAATTTTATATTTTAATGTTCCTTTTTGAATGAATAGCCACCCTTTATCAAAATCTTTAATCAAATTCTCTAAATATTCCTTTATATTTTGATAAAATTGTTCATCTCCCCAAGCGTCGCCTCCCCAAATTTCTTGTCTTCCAACACCGTTTTTCACTTTATAAAAGAAAATAATTACATCCGGTGAAAAATCTAAACAAATAGTAGTTGATGAATTGAAACATCCTATCAATCCAGCTTTTTCAAATCTTTTTATGCGTTTACTTTTTTTTGTACACTTACAATCTAAAGCATGCTCTCCGCACTTATCGCAATCACTCATAATTTCCTTTATCTCGTCTTTCAAAGATAATCCATAAAAAGCTAGCTTTTCTCTTACCTCATTTAAAGATTTTTTACCCATTCCTTGCCAATCAAGTAATGTTCTAGTTGTTAGTTGAGTTAGATCATTCAAATATTTTATTCTATGAGATCTTAAAAAATTTTCCGTCCTAACACTAAATTGAACATCATTAATATCAATTAATGATTTCTCTAAATCAATTGATTCTTTATTTTCAGCATTGCATTCACACTCTAAGCAATGCTCGTCGCAATTATCGCATTCACCTGACATTTTATTTTCCTTTGTAATCGGTCTCGTAAAATCCTGACCCTTTAAAATGAACACCAGCAGGTTTTGAAGGAATTATTGAAAACTTTGATGTATATCCTTTTGCGCAACAATCTTTGCATGCAATCAACATGCGTTCATTAATCTTGTGCGAATGCTCTTCAATCTTTCCGCATCTGTCGCACTTGTAATCGTATGTGGGCATTATTTATTTGTTTTTGTGTTTGGATTTGGCATGGGAACCTTAGGAGTAACAATGCTTGGTTTAGCTTTAACGGAAGGAAGGGTCATGTTCTGTATGTTAGGTGGTTCCATTGGCTGCGAGGCAATATATTTCTGAAAACAAGAAAAAGAACATATAGGTGATTTCTTTTTCTGGGGATTAATATCACCAATATCGGCAAAAGAGCCCCCAAATATCCTCTTAAAACATAAAGTGCATCTTTCATATTTTGTAGGATCGTCAAACTCCTCTTTTTCATGAAGATTCATTGTAGGAGCAGTTTGAGGTCTTGAATTTACTGGATTAGCCATAATTATGCTTTCTTTTCGCTTTTAATTAAATCAATGAACATCTCATAAAGTCTATCTGTTCTTTGAACTTGTGCTTGATGCTGGGAACAAAACTCCTGTCTTATCTCTAATATTTCAGATTTCATGTTAGCATTAATGGTGTAAAAGCCACCAAGCACAGTAACTAAAACAACAACCCATTCGACGTGTATAAACCAACCTTTATTTTCCATAATATTTCCTTTATTTTATCACTTTCACATTATCACTAAATGTGACCTTTTTTTGTATTTTATCATTTTCATGCTTTTCTAGTTCATCTGCTCTCATGTGTGTTTGAAAGACAATAAAGCATTTTCTGGAACAAGCGTATATTTCTTGAATTTTTTCATTAGAAAACTTTGCATAATACTCTTTAAAGACAGAAGAACATAAAGAACATCTTTTTTCAGAAAAGGGTTGAACCATATTTTTGAATCTTGTTAAATATTTTCCAACCAGATTGCTATATCTGGACTGAATATTTTTTCATTATCCCCCTAGAATAGGTTTAGGGGGATCTCTTTATTCATTTCTGTTCTTCATATATTCGTTAATAGAGGAATCTTTCCATTGCACAAACTTCTTTAGTGTCATAACGTCGGTTGATTTATCGCGTTTATGCATATTCCCAATAGCTTTATCAAAAGAAACACGTGAAATGTGCTTCTTCTCAACGATTTTAATTGGAGAAGGTAAGCAACATCCACATAATCTTTGAATCAAATTACACATATGTCTTCATATATTATCTTCTTTCAATATTTTATCATTTATTGCATCTAGAATCCATGACGTTCTTGTGCAACCTAATTTTTTCTTTTTGATAACACATCTATCAACTTCGTTCAGCATTTCAGATGAAATCTTAAGATTTATGTGTTTGCATCCATCTTCTATTTTGTCATCATATGCTTTATATCCTTTCTCTATTATAGTGTCGACATCAATTTTCTTTTTTTGTCGTCCTAATAATTCACCAACTGCCATATACACTCCATGTATGTAATGTGTTTTTAAAGTATATCCGAAATATACACGTTATGTACGTTTCTTGTATATAAAATCATGCAATGCCATAATCTCTTTTGTCGCTTTAATATCCTTGGGTTTTATTTCAATTACTCCTAAACCCTGAGTGTATGCATTTGGAAAAGATTTCCTAGATCCTATTGAAAGATTTGTTCCACCCAATCTTGGGTATTTCTTTATGATTTTAATAGAGTCTTCGTTATCTGCCCCTTTGAAATCAGCCTGGGTTAAAAAGGATAAAATCCTTAACTTTGGATTGATAGGATTCATCAATTGGATCAATTTTTCTAAATGCTTAAGTGTTCCTAAATCTGGTGAACGAGGGCGGAATGGAACAATTAAAACATCAGAAACCGCTATTGCTGCTCGTAAAGAATCACTTTCTCTTCCTGCGGTATCAATGATTATGTCATCATATTTTTGTTTGTTCTTTTTTACGTACTCTTTTAATGCGATTCCCTCTTGATATGTAGTAATCCAAAGGCATTTGTTTCCCAAATCATCTCTTTGTTCAGACCAATCCTTTGCTGTCTGTTGAGAATCACCATCAATTAGCAAAACTTTCTTTCCTAATGATGATCTAATTACTGTTAAGTTAGTGGCGATAATGCTTTTTCCTGTACCACCCTTAATGCCGCCTACAACAACTATCATGTATATCTCCTATATGTGTTAAATATATGAAATATACATATCGTGCACATTTCCTGTATATAAGATATGTTTTATTTCAATAACTTTGCAAGGATTTGATTCTTATTTGATATGAAGTATTTCTCATTACTTATTTCAATTTCTTGAGGATAGTTAGCAACAACTTTGTCCCCAACTTTTAAAGACTTTTCATTCTCTAGTACTGAAGTGACTTCGTAATAAGTTTGTGTGTTTTCATTAGGTAGCAATATTGATCCTTTCTTTTGCTCTTCTTTAATTTTTTTAAGAACAACAAATTCTCCGAAAGCTTGTAGCATATTTTATCCTATGTTTATTAGATTTTTCTCTTAAGCAACGTGCTTCCAAGCAACTCTATTTACAATATTTAAAACGTTTTGTTTGCATATTCCATATTTTTTTGCCAAATTAGGACCACTTGATGTTGGGTATTCTTTTCTAATCCTAATAACATCCTCTTCTGTAATTTTAGCAAAAAATTTCTTAGATCCTCTACATGGATTTCCTCTATTTTTTTTCCACATATCCTGCATGTTATCTTTTTGAGTTCCTAAAAAAAGATGATCTGGATTTACACAAAGACCATTATCACAAGTGTGACAGACATATAAACCTTTTGGAATAATGCCTTTATGTAGTTCATAAGAAACTCGAGAACTCCTTTGAGGTTTTCCTTTGTAAGACATATATCCAGATTCATAATTTTTATATTTTACTTTATATCCTTTCCATAACCAACATGAATTTGTTTTTTCTGTAAATTTTAAAAATCTTTGCTCAACTGGTTCATATGAAGTCCTTTTTTTTCTCCAACACCCACAACTTTTTTTATGGCCTTTTGTTAATTCAGCACCACAAATTTTTATTTTATTTCCGCACTCACAAAGGCATATCCATTTATAATGTCCGTTATAAACTTCTTCTTTATCTATAACAGTTAATTTATAAAATTTTTTTCCTAGGTGATTATGTTTTTCTTTCATCAGTAATAAACCTCCAAGTTTCATAAGAAGGTTTTCTAAATTCGTCAAGATTTAGGCCTTCTAGGAGGGAAATTCTACCATACTCAATGTTTCCGCGTCGATAGATTTTTTGCATTTTCAATCCATCACAAATGGACGATTGCCCTTCACACTGATTCAAAAGTAGATTTTTTATTTCTGTCTTTTTTTCTTTTATGTATTTTTCTTGTTGATCTAGCTCTTTCCATTGTGATGCTAAAATCTTGCTATCATAGTCATTTAAAACATTATAATCCTTCTCACATAGTTCAGGAGGCTCAAAGTCTCTTAAATTAAGCATGAATTCATGTTCTTTTTCAAAGAGGTGTAAATGATCTAAATCAAAATCACTAAATGAAAATGGAATAACAACTAGCTTTACATCATGTGCAGGGGAATATGACACATAAAAGCCTTTTTCACATCGTGAAACCATAAGTTGATGAACAACCTGAGGAACATACTTGGAAGGTATTTTGCCTTTTATTGCACTTTCATGATCTTCAAATCCTGGGCATTTAATTTCACAGAAAACTTTAGTGTCATACCCATCTAATGAGGCTATTTGCCATTCGTGATCTTTATCAACGAGCACTGCTGGTTTTAAATTTACTTGTTCTTTTTCATTAAACATTTCAAGTGCCACAGGCTCTAGAATCTTACCACGACGCATTGACTCGGTTTCTTCTATATTTGGCTTTAATCCTAGCTTTGTTTGCCATAATTGAAATGGTGTAGTCCATGGACTTAAACCTAAAATGATAGGAGCATCTGAAGCCCCTATCTTATCTTTTCTCCATTCCAACCATTCTGGCGTGTTTTGCTTTGGAATCATTTTAAACCTCTATAGCCTCAACAAGTTCATCCATAGATGTAATATTTTCTTTCTCAAGTAGAGCAGTTTGATATTCATCTTTATTTTTCAGTGCCAGTTTTAGAATCTTCTCATAAGGTGCTTGAGTAAGGTTTGAAAGGGAATCGACTCCACCTTTTTTCATGTTTTCCATCAGCTTTTGTTTATACGAAGGATCACATTGATCTAATATGGTTTGAAGTTCATTTGCTTTTTCTTTAGAAATACAGCATTCAATTTTCTTTACCTCTGATTTAATCTCACCAGTTGAGATGTCTACATCAATCGTGCTTGCATTTGGAATAGTTTCAATTTCCGATTCATCAGTCCAACCCATACCAGAAATGCTTAATGTAACCCTTCTTTTAGCCTTAGTTTCCGCTTTCATAATGGCATTAGCCTTCTGATCGCCTTTAAGATTACCAATTGAAACAGCGGCTGTTGCTTGGTCAATTCTTCCTCCAGGAGTGCGTGCTTTGGCAGTTACAATATAAAGATCATCGACTAACTTTCCTTCGAGCTCTGTAATTGAAATATTATTAACCTTCCTTAACTGTTCTGTAGCGTCTTTTTTTGCATAAAGGGTAAGTTTACCGTTAAGACTAATGTAATCAAAAGGTCTTGTAAATGGGTTTAAACCCACGCTATCGCATACTTTATGATAGTACGTGACTCTTTGCTCAGGGTTAAGCTTTGATAAATCTCCCTGCATAACAACTTGTTCAATAATAGATAATTCATGTTGTTGATTTATGTCTTTTTTTACCATTAGCTCATTACTCATAGATTTTTCCTTAATTTGATTTTTATTTATTACCCAATTTTTTGTATGCATATGCGCCCCTATATGTAGTAAACATGTCCTAATTTATCAAAGATATATTGTGGTAAAGGTTCGATTTCTTGGAATCTCTCGATCATTAAATCACCCTTGACGGTGTCAATATCTAAATAATAACAAAGCTCGTCTAGCGCATTCTCCAAACTTATTTTGTTAAGATCTTTTTTACTATAAAGTTGATTTAAGACTTCTTTGAGGTGCTTTTGTGCATCGAAGAGCCGATCTTTGATATCTTCGCAATTTCTGCAATCTGGCTCATCAGGTTCACAGGGAGGATCTATTTTGTATTCCCACATAAATTTTCCTTGTGTAATTTTTTTAATTTATTTATTTGTGTAAGTTTGTTAAGACTTAACTGCTACAACCTGTGCTTCTCAAGGAAGCATTATCAAGGAGACTTGCTAAGTGATTTACATATTATCAAATGACAAAGTTTACTGCAACAGAAAAAGTACACTTTTTTCCTTTCTTTTAAAATTTGATTTTTTTGTCTCGATATGTTATTATGCCGCCGTTTTATGGAGGTCTTCATGAGATTAAAAGAATATCTTGCTAAGTATGACATTGATCCTAAAGATTTTGCTGAGCGTTTACATATAACAAAATCTTATTTTTATCAAATTCTTAAAGGATCTAAACCCCCTTCAAAGCATTTAGCCTTACTCATTGAACTTTTAACAGGAAAATTAGTAACTTCAGAATCTTTACTAAGGCCAAAACCTAGGAGAAAACCGAAAGATTTTTTTCATAACCCAGAAATATTAAATACATTTACACAAACCACACAAATCAATACACTCCCCGAAATTAACAATTTAAAAAATACATTACACACACAAATTGAGATAAACGAAACTGATAACAAAGTGGCAAATGATGGGTCTGCATAAAAAAGCCATCAGATATAAAATATTTTATAGGAATATCAAATGAGCGAATTTATTTTTCAAGGTTATATAGAAACACCTGGTGAAAAGCATATAGGAGTTGCCCAAGTCAAATGTTGGAACAAAGTCACCCTTAGATACAAGGTAATTAAAACTAGAGATGGATCAGCATTTTACATTGCCGCTGCTAGCTACAGGGTAAAAGATTCAGAAAGTGAAAGATATATATCTACACACTTGATCGAAAGTCAAACAGATAAAGAGGAAATTGAAAACCTAATTAAAGTCCAAGTGAAAAAAGAAATTCAACGTCTGGAAGAAGAAAAACAAAGAAAAATTCAAGAATCTAAAAATCCACTTCATCCGTCAATGCAAATGAAAGTAGAAGTGGAAAAAGAAGAAAAAAGAAATCCTTTTTACGGCTGATTTTCAAATTAAGCTTGATTTTTAAGCTTATTTTGAAGATCCTACGGAAGAAAAAAGGCGACCACTGGGGTCGCCTAAGATGCAATACCTTGAGTACGACGTCAAGATATTAAGGTGTCTATGTTTGGAAAATTACACATTTTTATATTTTTCACGCAAGACTTTAATTACAAAAGACAAAAAGTTTATCTGACTCACAATCAGTTAAACAGTTCACAAGGCACTATGCACAAAATTAACTTAAAGAAAATTTCATGCGATTTTAACCCAATTAACCCAAGGCTAATTTCATGCG
>PRDT01000069.1 GCA_003173995.1 Candidatus Levyibacteriota bacterium
AACTATCAAAGAAAGAAGACACCCTCCTCCGAGTCTCATGTATGTCTGGGTAATTGGCCCGAAGCCATTTCCCATAAGTCGTACAGCAATACTTAAGAAAACAAATCCAATTGAAACCACAACGAGTGCAAGAATAGCGAGTTGTTTTTTATTTTTAGCAATTGCTTTTACCTTCACAAGATTATTGTAGCAGATATGTTTATCGTCCTGGAACAGATCGGGGTCTTTCTCCGGCAGCGATTCTTGCTCGATACTTTCCAACTGCAGTCGCACTCACAACTCCCAGATCGTCTCCCCGATGTCTTGTCAGAATGCGAGCCATTGCTCTATCACTTAATCTTCTAATGGAGCCATCAGGCCTCACTTGTCGTCTCCCAGAGTATTGTTCTAGATAATAAACTGCTCTAAATCTTGCTCTCACTCTTTCAGAAGTCATGGGAGCAATAACGGGGTCAACATTACCGTCAATAAACGTGTCTGTTTCAACTGCCATAGGAGAAGTATAAGATATGGATTTTCAAGATACAATATGGTTATTGCTGTTGTTGGAGGAGTTTAATTCTGTCGCGAAGAACAGTGGCCGTTTCAAAGTCTAACTCTTTTGCAGCTTGCGTCATTTCTTTTCGAAGCTTTCTCACGAGTGCTTCTTTCTCATCTGGAAGTAACACTTCTTTATTACTAAATTCCAAAAGGAGGTCTACAGGTCTGACATATTGGGTTTTCTCATCATCCATTTCAACTTCAATAAGCTTGGATCTGATGCTTTTTTCAATTTGCTGGGGAGTAATACCATGCTTTTCATTGTAGGCAAGTTGAATTTCTCGTCGTCTTTCAACTTCTTTCATTGCAGCATCCATAGACTTGGTCATGGTATCTGCATACAAAATAACTTGGGAATCAATATTTCGCGCAGCTCTTCCCATTGTCTGAATAAGTGAGGTTCGACTTCTCAAAAAACCCTCTTTATCAGCATCCAAAATTGCAACTAGTGCTACTTCTGGAAGGTCAAGTCCTTCTCGAAGCAAATTAATACCGACAACAACATCGACATCTCCACGTCTTAATTGATCCAAAACTTCTTGTCGATTCAATGTCTCAATGTCTGAATGAAGATAGGCAACTCGCATGCCTTTTTCTTCTAAAAATGCAGTGAGCTCTTCAGACATACGCTTGGTAAGTGTTGTAACAAGAACGCGTTGCTTTTTAGCAATACGTTTTTGTATCTCTTCCATGAGGTCTTTAATTTGTCCCTGCGTTGGCTTTACTATGACTTCAGGATCAACAATTCCTGTTGGGCGAATAAGTTGTTCAACAATGCCATCATCAGTTGAAGTTTGAGTTAAAGAGACTTCATACTCATCAGGTGTTGCAGAGACATAGAGTGTCTGATGGACTCGTCTCATAAATTCATCAAACTTCAATGGTCTGTTATCAAGAGCTGATGGAAGGCGAAATCCATAATCAATAAGTGTCTGCTTTCGAGCTCGATCGCCATTGTACATTCCACGAATTTGTGGAAGGGTAATATGAGACTCATCAACCATAAGTAGCCATTCATCAGAGCATTTTTCAAAGTAATCAAGCAAAGTATATGGAGGCTCACCAGGCTTTCGACCATCAAAATAAATAGAGTAATTCTCGATACCATTCACGTATCCTACTTCTCGGATCATTTCTAAGTCATAGGTAGTTCGTTGCTTTATTCTTTGTGCTTCAACAATTTTGCCCTGTGACTGGAGAAGTGACACTTGCTTCTCCATGTCTTCTTTTATTTGTGGGAAGACATTATCGTAGGTACGAGGATCAGTCATGTAATGCTTGGAAGGGTAAATGACGGTTCCTTTCAAGAAATTAATGGTGTCACCAGTTGTGATATCAAATTCATAGAGATTTTTAATATAGCCATTCTCCATATCAATACGAATACCATAATCAGTATAGGCTGGAAAAAGATCAATACTTTCTCCTCTTACTCGAAAGCTTCCACGCTTAAATCCGAATTCATAGCGCTCGTACTGTAAGTCTGCTAATCTCACCATAATGTCTCGTTGCTCGACTTTCATGCCTGGTTTAATTTCTAAGACAAACTTACCGTATTCAACAGGTGAGCCGATGTTATAAATACAGCTAACTGAAGCAACAACAATAACGTCTTTTCGAGTCAGCAAATTTGTTGTGGCAGCAAGACGAAGCTTATCTATTTCTTCATTAATCTCTGCCTCTTTCTCAATATAGGTATCTGTCGTTGGGACATAGGCTTCAGGTTGGTAGTAGTCGTAGTAAGAGACAAAGTAGGAGACTGCGTTGTTAGGGAAGAATTCTCGAAATTCTTGGTAGAGCTGTCCAGCTAAAGTTTTGTTGTGAGAAATAATAAGTGTTGGCTTATTCACTTTGGCTATTGTCTGAGCCATTGTATACGTCTTTCCACTACCAGTAACGCCAAGAAGAACTTGGTGTTTGGTATTTTTTTTCAAATTTTCTGTCAATTTTGCAATTGCTTGTGGTTGGTCACCACTAGGCTTAAAGCTAGAATTTAGGTCAAATTTCATATCGACCATCTATTGTAGCATAGAAAAGCTTTTCACTCGAGTATCTGTGGATAAGAGACCTCAGTATTTGTTAGAATATTTCTATGACAATTCGAAAGGCGACTATAGAGGACCTTGATCCCATTTTTGCTATATATCAACGTGTAGCCCTGGATAGAAGTAAATTAGGAGATGTTTCATATGAGAGTCAGGTACAAAAAAATGGATTTCTTTTAGGTCTAGAAAGCAAAGATGACTATCAACAACTTATTCATGAAGCATATCAATTTCTCGTAGCAGAAGATAATGGGTCTCTTCTTGGGTATATTATCGCAGATCACCGAGAAAAGTTTTATGATGATGAGTACAAAACCTGGTTTGACGAAGAATTAAGGGGAATATATTACACAAGTTCTCATGCAATGACAGTTGCTGGAATTGCAGTAGATCCGAATAGTGATAAAAAAGGTGTAGCTACTCAATTATTACAGATTCTAGAACAACAACTTATTGCAGAAGGATTTACTCATTTATATTCGATAATTACTCTTGCTCCTCTTACTAATTGTCCAACTATTGTATTTCATAGCAAAAATGGATTTAAAAGAATTGCTATGGGAAGGCCAAGACCGTTGTTTGATTTAGAAAATTATTCAGGTGCACTTCTTTCAAAATCACTCAAATAAACTTTTGATGTAGTTACGTCCTTTATTGTACTAGTAATGAGTAGTTGACAAAAATATACGAACGTTTGTATAAATTAATAGGATACAAAAAATTATACAAACATATGGCTGGCGTATTATACAAAAAAGAAAGAGAAGTATTAGAATTCTTAGTGCAATTTCAAAAGCAGTATGGCTATTCTCCGACACTTTCGGAAATTGCGAAAGCAACAGGTCATAGAAGCAATTCTACGGTACATACCATTATCAGATCTCTTGTTGAAAAAGGATATGTCCAGAAAGTTGATGGTAACTCACGAGTGCTCAAAGTCATCGATCAGAAAATTTCTGCAACGATGAGTGGGACTTCTTCATCTATTGAGCTTCCTCTGATGGGTTTTATCGCGGCAGGTAGGCCACTTGAGCCACATACAGATCCAAATGCAACATTCCAAGTCTCAGCATCTATGCTTTCTGGTGAGAAAACAGCCTACGTCCTTCAAGTAAAAGGTGAATCAATGATAGAAGATGGTATATTTGATGGAGATTATGTTGTTATTGAAAAAGAGCGTGAAGTAAAAAATGGCGATATTGTTGTGGCGCTTGTTGATGACAATTTAGCAACTCTTAAGAAGTTCTACAGAGAAGACGGAAGAGTAGTCCTTCGTCCTGCAAATTCAACCATGCAGCCTATCTATCCAACACGAGTTCTGATTCAAGGAAAATGTGTTGGCCTCGTTAGAAAATTCAATCACTAAGCAGCCATTTGTTCTAATACCTCTTTAAATTTTGGCCAATGTAGCGTTGACTGAGGATTTCTAATTAACACGACAGAACGTCCGTAGGGATTACTTTGTTCCTCAGAAACTCTAAATGGCTCACGGTAAATATGTTCTATGCCAAAATCTGCTTCTAATACGTGTAAATAGCTTTGTAAATCTTCATCGCTTAGTCTTGCAGGAAATTGAAAAATGAATAATGCATGGGGACTACTTCTTTCATAAAACCCACCGAGTAATTGATGTAATAACAGTGGTGGAATATCACGAAAAGTAACATCTCCAGCTCCAAGACGGCACACGACTGCATCAATAGTATCTTCTACTATAGTGCCTTGATAGGATGCTTCTCTCCAGAGATCGAGTTGTTGGAATAACTGAGTAGAGGGGTCAAATATGTTTCCTTCTGAAAATTGAATGCCATTTTCTCGGGCTGATACTCTTTCTTCAGGTGTTCCCATAAAAGAAAGTCCAAATGCAAAACCTCGGATACTTCCTTGTGGTAAGCCATTCTGTCCTAAAATACCATTGGTAAGACTATTTAATGGATCAGTATGGCTAGTAAATGCATCTACAACTCGCAAAACTCTTTTTCCACCATATCCTTCGTACATTTTTCGCAAGTAAAGACTAATAGGGAAATCTAAATTTACTTCATAGTCTTGAATGGTTTCATGATGTCCATTAAAATCCCACGGTGAATCCATCTCACCTCGATTAGCCGCTTGTTCTGCTAAAGCAAGTGTATTCCCCATCCGTCGTGCACGTGTGATGCTACGCCACATCTGCATTACATGTTCTCTTGTATCAGACATGGATATATTATAGGCTATTTATAGCGAGAAGTAAAATGAAATTATTTCTTTTTCCCAATAAGATGAAGCTTGTGGTTAATATACCACAGAAGACCGGCAATAATGACAACTGCAATAACAATTTCAAATTTTCTAAAGTAAGGCTCAAGTCCTTTCCAATTAGCACCTAAAACATTGCCCATATACACGAAAGATATACACCAAATTGCAGAACCAATAACCGTATAAAGAAGTGCTTTTACAAATGGGGTCTCAGAAAGTCCAGCTGGAAGGCCGATGATGGTTCTAAATCCTGGAAGCAATTTACCCACAATAATAATAATTGCACCGTGCTTTTGAAACCAGTTCATTACGTGCGTATATTCGCGCTTACTGAAAAGAAAGAATTTGCCATATTTATCTAGTACTCGCAGTATCACTTCTTCCTCAAGGAAAAATCCTATTCCATACAGAATCATTGTCCCAAGCGTGTCTCCAAGTATAGCTGCTGCCATCACCAGAGGCAGACTAAATGTACCTTTTTGTGCCAAAAATCCGGCAAAAGGAAGAGTAATTTCTGATGGAATTGGAATAAGAGCTGCCTCAAGGGTCATGAGAAGTGTAACACCAAAGTAGCCAAGAGTTTGGATGAGATGTATAATAAGTCCTGAAATTGCTTCTAACATATGAACGGAACATTAAGTATTGTAGCAACTCCTATTGGCAATCTGCAAGACATAAGTTTACGGGCGACTAAGACGCTTTTGACAGCAGATATTATTGCCTGTGAAGATACACGAAAGACAGGACTTCTTCTCCAAGAAATAGCAAAAAATTTGTCAACGATGCCTAATGTAAAAAAACCACGACTTATTTCCTTTTACGATCAGGTTGAAGCGGAAAAAATCAATGAAATTATCGAATTTTTGCAGGCTGGTATGCATGTTGCGCTTGTCTCAGATGCAGGTACGCCTACAATTTCTGACCCTGGGTTTAAATTAGTGCGAGCGGTTGTTGAGGCAGGTTTTAAAATTGAATCAATTCCTGGTCCCTCAGCTGTTATTACTGCACTTACTGTTGCTGGTCTTCCAACAGATAAATTTTTATTTGTTGGCTATCCTCCTAAGAAAGATGGTCATAGAAAAGAATTTTATCAACATCTTTTGACAATGGGTGAGACAATGAAATTTACCGTTGTGATGTATGAAGCGCCTCATAGAATAAAGCAAACACTTGAGGAGCTGGCAGAAGTATTTGCAATGACCAAACATGTGGTTATTGCTCGAGAGTTAACAAAATTGTATGAAGAGGTCTTGAGGGATAGCCTTGAAAATATGCAAAAACACTTTGCTGCTCATGAACCCAAAGGGGAGTTTGTTATTCTTTTTACTGTAGGAGAATAGTTTATTTTAAGAAGTCCCACGCAAGTTGAAATATTGCCTTTTGAGAAGCAGCCATTGGCTCGCTTTCTGTAATAACCCCAATAATATCCTTTTTATAATCAAGTGTTGCAATTTTATTATCATAAATATATGTCTCAGGGCTAAAAACAGTCTTTTGAGGTAGTAATTTTGTCTCTCTTAGTGAATTTCTATCAAAACTTTGCAACTTTTTCCCTCCTGCATTATCTACCGCTAATACTTTAATTGGTATATTTCTTTTTATTCGAGTCTCGATAAATTTGTGATGAAATGTGTCGGTAAAAAAATTGTGTTCTGTCTCTTGATTGGTCCATAAAAAAATTTCTGATTTTGCATTAAGAATATCTTCCTGAACAGACATCAAACCTCTAACACCTTGGAATACTCGTACTTTTGGTCTAATTTCTGAAGCCTGATAAAGCGCGTTGAGCTCTGAAATATTTTCTTCAAGCTCAAGTGCATTTCTTCCTAATACACGCTGTCTTGCAGAGACCATTCGAAGAATTTCCTTTGGTTCTACAGTATGCAGTAGCTTCTTATAATTCTTAAAGTCTTCTTGTATAAGTCCACGTTTTATTAAATCCTCAGCAATAAGGTATGCAGTTGATCTTTCAAGTCGTGCAGCTTTCTGTAGGTCTGAAATACTTGCAGGACCAATAGTAAAACAAGTAATAAAAAACTTTATTTCTTTGGATGTGAGTCCCAAAAGACTTAAAGAATTTTGTAGTAATTTCTCCATAGTGATTATTATATACTCAAATGCTTTAAATGTCTAATTATTTTGGACAATAATTTATATAGGCACAAATTAGCCTCAAATATGTGAATTAAAATTCCAATAATTTTACACTTTAGATAGATTTTCTTATACTCATTTCATGTCAGAAACAATATCTAGACCAATCCCGAGGAATATTTCAGTAGCAGGCTGGAAGGAAGTTCCTTTTGTTCCCTCTTTTGTTTCACAAAAGTCCAGGGAACAATTAGTACCCTTGGGACCTTTTTCCCCTAATTGGCAGATTTTTACCCACTCGCCTTACTATGGTGAAGGAACAGATTCTCCCTATCAAGATCCTCATTTGGAAGGAAGCCTTATTACCCAGTTTGTGAGAGAAGGAGTTGCAAAAAGACTACAAGTAGCTCAAGCAGCCTTACCTAATGACCACTACTTAGTTGTCTTGGATGCATATCGAACGCTTGATGTACAACAATCACTTTTTAATCAATATCATAACGCTCTTGCAGCGTTGCATCCAGAATGGTCACAAGATGAACTCCTTACCGAGACACAAAAATATGTCTCTATACCCTCTACCAATTCCAAACGCCCTTCAACGCACAATACTGGAGGATCTGTTGATGTAGCAATTGTTGTACCAAGAGTAGAACAAATGGATGGTAGCATGAGAGATTACCGTTTAGAGCTACAAGAAATTGATGAAATGTTAGGACTCCTTGATGAGAATACTAATTGGCAAACAATATATGCACTACAAATGAAAAGACAGGATATATTGCTTCACCACAGTGATATGTTGGAGTTTGGGACACAGTTTGATCATGGTGGAGATAAAGCTGCGTTGGCATATTATGAAAATGTACAAGAAGAAAGAGAGTTGACTCCAGAAGAGGTTGTTTGGCGAGATAACAGAAGGGTCCTCTACCATGTTATGACAGAAGCAGGATTTGTCGGTTATCCTGATGAATGGTGGCACTATAATGCGCCAGAAACACAAATGGGTACAAAAGCATCTAGAAGAAGAAGAGCATCATATGGAGCCATAACTTTATCAGAGGCAAATATGGCACATGAAAGCATGAGAGAAGGACATTACGCGGGAGTGAGAAGAGCGGCATCAGGTATCTATGGCAAAACTCCACATCCATCAATACTTCCATACTATTCGGTAGTTACTCAATCAGTCAGGGTAACAGGAGATATTCATCAGACAACATTTCCAAATACTGAAAAAATTCAGCCTGTAGCATAATATGAAAAAGAAAATTCGAGTTGCACTTCTTTGCGGAGGAAAATCTGCAGAGCATGAAGTATCTCTTCTTTCAGCACAAAATATTTACCAAAGTTTAGATAAGAAAAAATATGACGTTGTCATAATAGGTATCGATAAAAATGGAAGGTGGTTTCTTCACAAGAATTTTACAAATCTTCAAAAAAAACAACTTTCTTCACTTCATCATTCAGGACAACAAATAGCATATTCATTTGATCAGTCAAATAATTTTTTGATTACTAATGACAATTGCTTGTCTCTTCCCATTGATGTTATTTTCCCTGTACTTCACGGTCCTTATGGAGAAGATGGAACAGTGCAAGGGTTTTTGAAATTAATGAATTTACCTTTTGTGGGTTCTGGTGTCGTCGGGTCAGCACTTGGTATGGATAAAGACGTCATGAAACGATTACTTATCAGAGAAGGGATAAACGTTGCAAATTTTTTGGTTTTCAAACTCTTTGAAAAAAAGAGCATACAGTTTGAGCAGTTACAAAAGAAATTAGGATTACCTTTTTTTATTAAACCTGCTAATTTAGGATCTTCAGTTGGTGTTACAAAAGTACATACAAAAGAAGAATTTAAAAAGGCACTTCAGAAAGCATTTTCATATGACACAAAGATACTTGTGGAAGAGGAAATAAAAGGACGAGAGATTGAATGCTCTATATTGGGAAATGATGAAATGCGCGCATCAGTCCCGGGAGAAGTGATCCCTCATGATGAATTTTATTCATACAAAGCAAAATATATTGACAAAGACGGTGCGGAATTAGTAGTTCCAGCCCGTCTAACAAAAGCTCAAGAAAGGAAAATTCAGTATAGTGCTATAAAGGCAGCACAGGTTCTCTGTGTTGAAGGAATGGCGCGTGTAGATTTTTTCTTAACCCCGACCAACAAAGTTATTGTCAATGAAATAAATACTATTCCTGGATTTACTGAAATAAGCATGTATCCGAAATTATGGAAGGCAAGTGGAATATCCTACAGTCAATTAGTAGACAAGCTTATTCAGCTTGCAATAGAAAGACATAAAAGGGAGCAAAAGCTACTTTCTAGTCCATTACTGAGTGCGTAAGCTCCTTATAGTTGCAACTGCTTCTGGATGTACTGGTGTATAGTGAGTAGATAAATGATCTAGTCTTTGTAATGCAGTTTCACTTCTGGCAGCTGCAATAGCATGACGATTACCTTGAGGGTGAAGGTTAATATAGGTATCAAGGATTTGTGCGTTGACTTCAACTGTCGTCCCATTGCCAAATGGATCAAAAAGTATGTAATTACCTGATGTTTGATTTTTTCCAAGTATCGCTACTAAATGTCCGGCATGTGTTCCAACTCGCTCTGTAGTAAATGAAGAAGAGGAGGCGAGTTCCTGTAATGGGTGAGTTATTTCGCTACAAATACGGTTTGATACTGAAAGTAAAAGCGCGGGATGTTCGGCTGCTTGGCCAAAAAATTCGTCAAAATCTGTAATTGAGTGAAAATCTTTTCGTGTTGTTGAAGGAAGATCAAAGCCTGCGAATATTGTACGAAGTGCACCTAAATATGATGCACCATTTGGAGCAAGTCCTCGCCAAACATAATCCTCTCCTGATGCTCCCTGAATAGTTGTATTATCAAAATTTCGTAAAGTATGGACAATCTCACTCATTGCAATTCCTCTCGTAGATCCGTCAGTTACTATTGCTGCATTATCTCTTATATAATTGACAATTGAGGCTGCTGCTGCGGCTCCACACAAAGTTCGAGCGAGTCTGACTTCAGGGTCAAACATTCGTGCTGCTTCATGAGTGCCAAGCTGTGTTGCAACAGCTT
>PRDT01000042.1 GCA_003173995.1 Candidatus Levyibacteriota bacterium
GAAATTGGCTATTTTGTTTCATGAAGTATACACTCCGTATCTCCACAGGTTAGTCTATCTGCTTTCTTCTTTCGCATATTTCGTCCGTGCTCTATCAAAAGATAGGTAAGTGTGAACCACTGTTCTTTTGGAAAAAGTATCATAAGGTCTTTTTCAATTTTCTCAGGGTTAGTTTGACGGGTGAGTCCTAGGGATTGAGACTGCTTAGTCACATGTGTGTCAACAGCAATACCTTCATAAATACCATATGCATTTCCAAGAAAAACATTTGCTGTTTTGCGTCCAACACCAGGAATCGTAATCAGCTCCGAAATTGTTTTGGGTAGTTGCCCTTGGAACTTCTCCAAAACAACTTTTGCAGCAGCCTGAACATTTTTTGCTTTATTGTGATAAAAGCCTGTGGATTTAATATCTTGTTCGAGCTCGGTCAAAGGCACAAAAGCAAAGTTAGTGAGTTCAATAATTTGTTCTTTTGGTAATGCAATTCGTGAAAAGTTCCTATATTGGTCATGGAATTCATTTCGTTTCGACTTATATTTGGGGAAAACACGAGAGGTTACTTCATTCACTTTTTTATCTGTACATTGTGCAGAAAGAATGATAGAGACAAGGAGTTCAAAATTATTTGACCACTGAAGTATCATTTGCGCTTTTGGATAGTGCTTTTTTAGAATGGCAAAAATTTCTTGTGCGTATTCTTTTGTAGGCTCTTGCATAGTGAAAGTATATCAAATCTGATAGTATAAAAAAGTTATGGCATATGATGTTATGATAGTTTTAGGGCACAAGCTCAGTCCTTCTTTTACTCTTATGCCCTATACCATAAGCTGTCTTCAAAAAGCAAAAGAATTGTATCAAGAGGGTATAGCTCCAAAAATAATACTTTCTGGTAAATGGAGTATACAATGGGATTTTGTTGGTATAACACCTTCAATTACAGAGGCAGCGGCAATGATACCAATTCTTCTTGATTATGGTATTCCAAAAGAGGATATCTTTCTCGAAGAAGAGTCTAAAGATACTATTGGAAATGCATATTTTTGCAAAAAATTATTAATAGAGCCAAATAATTTTAGGAAAATAGTCATTATTTGTGAAGATTTTCATGTAAAAAGAGTAGAAAAACTTTTTAAACTCATTTATGGAAAAGGATACATAATAGATATTATTGCAGTCCCAACCTATGAATCGGAGGAGACTTCAGTTGGAGAAGAGGAAGAAAGCATTCTTACAAGACAACTACAATTCCTTTCATCAATGAAAGAAGGGGAGGATAGTTTTCTTAAAGATAAATTATATGAGGGCAGCTATTACAAGAATCAGTTTCAGATTTAATGGCTCTTGAGTGCTTCTATTCCTGGAAGTGTACCATTTTCAATATACTCAAGCATTGCCCCTCCACCTGTTGAGATGTGAGAAATTTTATTGAGATATTCCTTCTTGGAAATAGCAGCGAGCGTATCTCCGCCACCAACAAGAGAAAATGCTTTTTCATTATCAGTAATTGCATAATAAAGAAAATCTGTTCCTCTAGTAAAACGAGGATCTTCAATATAACCAAATGGCCCATTCCATACAATAGTTGCAGCTTGGGAGATAATATTACCGAATTGCGCTTGTGTCTCAGGACCAATGTCAAACGCACTAAAATCTTTTGGTATTTGATTGATGGGAATAATTCTTTCAGCTCCTCTTTCCGTTCCGACCAAATCTGTTGGGAGAACAATCTGAGTATGATGTTTTTTAGCTAAGGCAAAAAGATGTTTAACATGCTCTTTTTCTGAAGGCTCACAAAGACTTTTCCCAATCTCATAACCTTGGGCAAGAAGCATGGTATTTCCTATACCGCCGCCCACTAATAAATAATCAGAAAGTTCTATTAACTTTGCAAGGAAAGCAAGCTTATCTGGGATTTTTGCCCCTCCCATAATAGCAACAAAAGGTTTGTGTGCATGGTCAAGGACATGAGTAATTGCCTCCATCTCTTCTTCAAGTTGGAGCCCTGCGAAGGATGGAAGAAAGTGGGGAATACCAGTGACAGAGGATTCTTTACGATGTGCCATAGCAAATGCATCCAAAACAAATACTTCTCCTAACTCAGAAAGCTTCTTCGCAAAATTAAGATCGTTTGTTTTTTCCTCTGGGTAAAAGCGGATATTTTCCAAAAGCAGTATTTCTTTTTCTGTCTGGTCAGTAAAGGTCTTTTTATCTTCTGTCAAAAAGTCATCGATAACCTTAATTTCATATCCTGGAAGATATTTTTTCAAGTCATGAGCAACAATCTTCATGGAGTGATCTTCGTCTCGTTCTTTCGGTCGATTTAATTTTGAAATAATAACGAGGCGATTGTGGTGTTTGAGAAGAAGTTCTATTGTTGGGAGAGCGTGTTGGATGCGGGTTTCATCAGCTATTTTTCTTCCTCGTAATGAGACGTCAAAATCAGAGCGGACAATAACACGCTTGTTGGCAATTTGTGTCTTGCTGAGCAGAGCAATACTAGACATACTTTTTATATTCTTTCACATTTGTAGGGCTTCCTGCAATAAATGGTGAACGTTCGTGAATATGTTGAGGCGTAACATCAAGTGGAGAGGAGGATGTTGCAAAAGTTTCTCCTCCTGCTTGCTCAACCAGAAAAGCAATAGGATTCACTTCAATGGTCAATCGTAATTTTCCTTCTGGGTGAGAAGAGTCTGTTGGATAAAGGAAGATACCGCCTTTCAACAGTGTGCGGTGAATATCAGCAATAAGAGCTCCAACATATCGGGCAGATGCTTTTGGTTTTTCTTTCCATTGTGAGAGAAATTGTTTCATAGGATCACTATATTTAGGGAAATATGCTTCATTGATGGAATAGGTATTTCCTTCTTGAGGGATTTTAATATTAATATGAGAAAGAAGAAAACTTCCAACAGCTGGGTCAAAGGTAAAATCATTGACACCATGTCCTGAAGAGTAGACAAGTACCGTACCTGCTCCATACATAACATACCCTGCAGCAATTTGTTCGCTTCCTTTTTTGAGAAGATTATCTGTGTGATGGTAAATTGAAAAAATGGTACCAATAGGGTTATTGGTATCTATATTAGATGAACCATCCAGTGGATCAAAGAAAATGTCATAGGAGCCATTTGGTGATGCTACATGGGCATCTGAGAGTTCTTCTGAAACTATAGTATGGACTTGTCCGCTGGATGTGAGCGTTTTGATAAGAAGACTATTGCTAAACTCATCCAGCTTTTGCACTTCTTCTGAAAATGCATTTACTTTTCCCGTTTGCCCTAAAACATCACTGAGTCCTGCTTTTCTTACATGACTTGCTATAATTTTGACAGCATTTTCAAGTTGGAGAAGAAGCAAGGGGAGATTACCTTTCGCTTGTGGATATTTTTCTTCGTCTTCAAGAATAAAATCAGTAAATGTGGTAACAGAGTGGAGCATACATTAATAGTAACAAATTAACTACCTTGCTTCCAGCTTTTTTGAATTCGCTTTAAGGCGAGTGCATAGGCAGCATCACGAAGAGACATGTCTTTGTATTTTTTCTGCGTTGTAAAGACCTCTGTTGTTACTTTCTCCAGTTGTGTTTGCAATTTGGTGAAGACTTGTTTTTTAGTCCATTTTTTCTTGTGCACATTCTGATACCACTCAAAGTAAGAAGTACAGACTCCACCTGAATTAGCAAGAATATCAGGAATAACAATAACGTTATTTTTCTTCAGAAGTGTATCTGCTTCAGTGGTAATAGGACCGTTTGCCATTTCTAAAATAACCTTGGCTTTAATTTTACCTGCATTATCTTTTGTGATGACGTTCTCTAATGCTGCTGGAACAAGCACATCAACTGGAAGTTCTAAAAGCTCATCATTAGTAATCTTTCTCCCTCGGTTCAAATCACAGACCGATCCGACACAATAACAGCCTGACAAATAACCTTTTTTCTGTTTGCACTCGAGCGTCATTTGAGGATTCAGACCATCTTTAACATAAATACCTTCCTTTGAGTCCGAAACTGCCACAACTTTCATGCCTGCTTGTTCGAGATACAGTGCAATATAATAGCCAACATTACCAAACCCCTGGACAGCAACAGTCAAGCCCTTTGGGCTCTTTTTTAACCTTTTCAAAGCAGAGAATAATACATAGGATCCACCGAGTCCTGTTGCTTCTGTTCGACCTTGAGAGCCGCCTGCTGTAAGTGGTTTACCGGTAATAACAGCTGGTGTTTTTTTGCCAACTATCTTGCTGTATTCCTCAACCATCCATGCCATGATGGTTGGGTTGGTATTTACATCAGGAGCAGGGACATCAATCGTAGGCCCAATAGCTGTTGCAAGTCTTCGTGCAAATAACTTGGAAAGGTCTCTCAGTTCTCTCTCTGATAATTCTTTTGGATTGACAGTAATTCCACCCTTTCCTCCACCAAAGGGTATATCCACAACAGCGCATTTCATACTCATCCAGAAAGCAAGCGCTCTGACTTCATCCATATTTACTTGTGGATGATAGCGAAGTCCGCCTTTGTATGGACCTAAAATGTTATTGTGTTGGACTCTAAAGCCTGAAAAGATTTTAATATCACCATTATCCATTTTCATTGGAAGTGAGACGGTAATTGTTCGATCTGGTTCGTGAAGTCGTGCTAAGAGAAGAGGAGGAAGATTAATTGCTTTTGCTATTTTTTCAAGCTGCTTTTGTGCTCTTTGCCATGGATTATTTTCCATAAAGATACGTTAGAGTATATACCCAGTTTTTCTGTCTTACAATAACAATTTTATGACAAGTTCCTGACAAAAATCATTATTGGCAAAAACAAGAGGAAAGCAGTATAATACCCGATAGCTTATGGATAAACACGTTATAGAGGCAGGCTATCCGTTACTCTTTCGTGAGGACACTGCGAAAGCTCTTGGAGAGCAACTTCAACATCAACATTCTGTTGAGTTAGTCGGGCTCAAGCGAGTTGGGATTAACAATTTCATCCGTTTTTTTCTTTTCCATGAAGATATCAAAAAAAAGTATATGCCTCACGATGGGCACCACTTTTTTATTTTGGTTGATTTAAATGATCTTATTGAAAGAGAAATATTTCCATTCTGGAGGCTTGCTTTTAAACGAATCGTTGATGCTGTAGAGGCAAGCGATTTTGACCCAACAATCAAAACAAAAATTTCTAATCTATTTGTGGCCTCTATTCAAACAGGAGATCTTTTTCTCACATATGATGGTGTGAGAGAGGCATTAAGCCTTCTTGTTACAGAAAATATCTATCCAACACTTTTCCTCACAAGATTTGATAGATTAAGAGCATCAGTAACCCAAGAGTTTTTTAATAATTTAAGAGGCTTAAAGGATGCGACAAATGGTAAAATTTCCTATGTTTTCACTAGTTATCGAGAGCTTGATGCACTTGTTCCATCTGTATTTCAAAGGAAAAATCTCTCTCTTTTCTCAACCGTTTTGTATGTAACTCCTCTTTCAGCAAAAGATAGTAGAACCTATATTGAGAGTTATATCAATAAATATAAATTATCTTTGAAAGAGGAAACTATCAAAACAATTGTTGATAGTGCAGGAGGTCATGTTCAATATCTTCAATTGTCTTTGGTGATTCTCCATGAGTTATATCAAAAAGACATGTATCCAGAAGGAAAAGACTTAGTTGATACTATTCTTGTAGATGAGCGAATAACGCTGCAATCAGAAGAATTGTGGGAAAATTTTACAGAAGATGAGAAGAATGTTCTCATGAAAATTTCTATAGGTAAAAAAATCTCTGAGGACGAAAAGGAAAGAGCAATATACTTGTGGAACACTGGATGTATCCATGAAGCAAAGGGGAAATTACGCATCTTTAGCCCTCTTTTTGCAGCATTTTTAGAAGAGCAGGATAAGAAAGCAAAAGATGCCAATGGAGTTGAATTTAGTAAAAAAGAACATATGCTTTTTAGCCTTCTTCAGACAAAAGTAAATGATATATGTGAACGAGAAGAGATTGTAGAGTTTGTCTGGCCAGAATACAAAGAGTATGGTGTATCAGACTGGTCTGTTGATAGACTTGTTGCAAGAGTGAGAAGTAAATTAAAAAAACAAAAAGGGAAATATGAGATTGTAACTGTCAGAACTCGAGGATATAAGCTCACATCAAAGTAGAGTTGCGTTGACAAGATACAGCCTCAGTGATATTATATTTGCAATGAGAAACACATCTTTAGTCGTCGTCACCGTCGTAGCTCTGTAAAGAGGCGGGTGATTAGTGACTAATTCCACCGCCACCAGGCGGTTTTTTTATAACTAAGAAAGAAGTACAATACCAATATGGATAAAACATACGATCATAAAAAAGTAGAAGAAAATATATATAAAAAGTGGGAAGAGAGTGGATACTTTAATCCTGATAATCTTCCAAATGCAAAAGAGGCAGAATCCTTTTCTATAGTTTTACCTCCTCCGAATGTAACAGGAGCACTTCACATGGGTCATGCATTTGAGGATACCCTTCAAGATATTGTTATTCGTTTCCAGAGAATGAAAGGTAAAAAAACCTTGTGGGTTCCAGGTACAGATCATGCTGCCATTGCAACTCAATCTAAATTTGAAAAAGATTTGCAAGCCAAAGAGAAAAAATCCCGTCATGATTTTTCTCGTCAAGAATTTTTTGAAATGATTCAAGAGTTTGCCCTCTCAAATCAATCAACAATCTTAGGTCAACTTCATAAACTAGGCCTTTCTCTTGATTGGAGCAGACTTGCATTTACTTTGGATAAAAAGAGAGAAAAAGCTGTAAGAACAGCCTTTACAAGAATGTATGACGCAGGGCTTATCTACAGAGGAGATAGGATAGTTAATTGGGATCCTAAGTCTCAAACGACAGTTGCTGATGATGAAATTGAATATGTTGAGCAGAAAGATCCTTTTTACTACTTTCAATACGGCCCATTTGTCATAGGAACTGTGCGTCCAGAGACGAAGTTTGGTGATAAATATGTTGTTATGCATCCGGACGATAAAAGATATGAAAAGTACAAACATGGTGAACAAATGGAGGTTGAATGGATTAATGGTAAGATCACAGCCACAGTAATAAAAGATCATGTTGTAGATATGGAAAAAGGAAGTGGAGTGATGACTATTACTCCAGCACATTCAGAAGTAGATTTCGAGATTGCTAAAAGACATGGATTGGATATCGAGCAGGTAATTGATGATAGAGGAATTTTACTTTCAATCGCAGGAGAATTCGCAGGGCAGCATATCAAGAAGGCACGACCCATGATTGTTGAAAAGCTACAAAAGAAAGGTCTTGTTGTAAAAATTGATAACGAGTATGTTCACAGTGTTGCGACCAGCTATCGTGGTGGTGCTGTGATTGAACCACAGATCAAAAGACAATGGTTTGTCGATGTTAATAAGGAATTTACCCTTGAGCATTCAAAAATTCCCACTATTAAATCTGGATCTAAAGTCACTCTTAAAAAAATAATGACAGAGGTAGTTACCTCAGGAGCAATTAAAATTTTTCCTTATAGATTTGAAAAGATATATTTTCATTGGATAGATAACTTAAGAGATTGGTGTATTTCCCGTCAAATTATTTATGGACACCAAGTCCCGGTTTGGTACAAAGGTAATGAAACATATTGTGGTGTAGAAGCTCCAGAAGGGGAAGGCTGGGTACAGGATACAGATACCCTTGATACATGGTATTCCTCTGGATTATGGACTTTCTCAACGCTTGGTTGGCCAGACCAAACAATTGACCTTAAAACATTCCATCCCACCTCTGTGATTATGCCTGGATATGAAATCCTTTTCTTCTGGGTGGCTCGAATGATACTTATGAGCGGATTTTTATTGGGAGATATTCCTTTTGAGAAAGTATTTTTGCATGGAATCGTAAGAGACAAATTAGGAAGGAAATTTAGTAAATCACTTAATAATGGAGTAGATCCTTTAGAAATGATTGAAAAATATGGGACAGATGCACTACGCTTCTCACTTGTTTTTGGAGCTGCAGCAGGTAATGATGTTATGTTTGATGAACAGAGGATACAAGGCATGAAGCATTTTGTGAATAAATTGTGGAACATTGCACGTTTCATTGAGATGAAACGTATTGGGAGTGGAGAGCTTAACAAAACAAATTTAAAAGATTTAGAAAAGATTGCTCAGCATGAAAAAGATAGACAGTTAGTCCAACAAACATCAGACATGGTATCCTTTGTGACAAAAGCAATTGATGGATATATGTTTAATGCAGCTTCACAAGAGATTTATGAATTTGTTTGGCATGTATTTGCTGATAAATATATAGAAGATGTAAAAAATCGTATTGATGGAAATTCTTCTATTATTCTTGACTCATGTTTCTTAATTACTCTTAAGCTTCTTCATCCGTTTATGCCATTTGTTACTGAGGAGATTTTTCAAAGACTTTATCCAGACTTAGCTAAAGAAAAGCCACTGATTATTCAATCCTGGCCAGAAGCATAATATGAGTTGGAAGCCATCTTTACCACCATTTCGTGCCTATAAAAAGGAAGTATATGAAAGCCTCTTAGCTGTAAGTGGGTTTATTTATCAAATCGGTGAGACTGAAGCGCTTCGTCAGCCTTCTACTCCTATTCCTGTCTCTCAAATTTTCTCACCCAATACCAAAGCTAAAATTGCCTATATGAAGCGATGTTTGCTTAAGTATAGAAAGTTAACAGGCAAGGGTAGAGGCATTGCAGGAGTCCAGCTTGGAATTCCTGAGCAACTTATTGTTATCTGGATGCCTGAAATAAAAGGGAAGGTATTGGTATTAATAAATCCAAAGATTACCAAAAAGTCAGAAGAACTTTTGAAATATCCTGAAATGTGTATGAGTGCTGCACCTGCTATTGCTCCTGTTGTGCGGCCAGCATGGGTAGAAGTAAATTATTATGGTGAAGACGGGAAGAAACATACTTGGAATACCAAAACAGACGAGCCTCTGGGCAAGCTCTATAACCGGGTATTTGAGCATGAAATTGACCATTTAGATGGCATAATTAACATTGACCGTGTACAATCAAAGGAGATTATTTATGAATCAGATCCAGCATACTATAAAACAGCTTCATTTGAAGCTGTCAAAGCATAAATATTTCCCGAAGAATTTCCGATTTATTACCGAATTTTACCAATGGCTAAATAAAGAGAGGCAGCTGTATTTGCCGAAAAGGCCATTTTGGGTGGGTTTTCTTTTGAGCCTCGCAATCATATTAATAGGATTGTTGTCTTATATGCTCTCTGTATTGAGTGTGAGGTGGTTTGCTCTGCAGCATCAAAAAGCTCAACTTACTTCTCAATTACAGCTTTGGGAGGGGATAGCACAAAAATACCCAACATATAGGGATGCTTATTTTGAAGCTGCACGAATTGCATATAGGCTTAATAATCGGGAAAAAGCGTGGGATCTTGTCCAAAAGGTTTTAGCAATTGATCCAAATTTTGCACCAGGAAAAGAATTGGAAGTTCGCCTAGAAA
>PRDT01000037.1 GCA_003173995.1 Candidatus Levyibacteriota bacterium
GGTGTTGGAGTAGTGGTTGGAGGAGTATAGATAACTGGCTTTATAATTTCAGTTGGCGTTGCTGTTGGAGGAATAGGTGTTGGTGTGGCAGTTGGCCTTACTATCTCCTTCTGTGGAGTTGGCCTTGGAGCTATAACATGTTGTGACACCACTGGAGGTGGAAAAAACAGAGAAATTCCTGCCCAAAAAATAGTAAAAGCATAAAACGGTAACATTACAAGAATATACATTAACCGTTAACACTATTACTGTCAAGCAATTAAGCTATCTTAGGTATCAGATACGCAAACACCTTTAAAATTCCATTGGGGTCATCAGTTGGAAATAATTCCCATCAGGATCTGCAAAAGTTGCAATTGTTGCTGACTCCATTTCCCCTGGATGATATGGCTTTGCAATGACCTCTGCACCAATTCCTTGTATTCTTTCAAATTCTTTCTCTACATCTTTTGTCTCAAAATTGACAAGAAGACGTTCTGGTTGAGCGTTTTTTCCTTTTACTTTATCGTGTGGTCCAATAGTAAATGCAGTACTCCCAACCATAAATCCAGCATATTCACTATCTGTCCAATCAGGATCTTTTTCAAAAACCTTTTTATAGAATTCAACTAATGCTTTTGGATCTTCTGAAAAAAGTAGTATTGAATTAAAATTAAGCATCTCTATCACCTCGAATTCCTAGATATAAACATCTATAAACTTTCATTTAATTTTAACATAAGATATATGAAGGTTGGATAAGAATTAAGCAACTTCTTGGGGCCTTACTTCAGAGCGAAGAGATTTGAGGACGTCTAATTTTCTCACAATATCATCAAGTAATTTTCTTTCAAGCTCAGCAAAGACATCTTCTTTTTTCTTTTTTGCCGATGCAATTTTCTTCTTCCATTCATACCATTCCGATACACGAAGATTCTTGAATTCTTGTTGCCAAAATAAAATCATATTTTCAATATCAACAAGCATTTTTTCTAAATTTATCACTGTTGTCTCTTGCCAATCTTCAGGAGAAAGGGTGCTATCAAAAGATTTGAGAGATTCAATATCTCCTTCCGCATATGCTTTATTAATTCTTTTCATTAGGTCTTCCCTTTGTGATTTTTCTTCTGGATCCAGTGCCAAATCGGGATGAAATTTCCGAATGAGTTTTTTCCAGATGATTTTTAATTCCTCTTCCATGTCTTCGGTTACTTGCTCTCTTTTTTCTAACAATTCTTTTTCTATTTCTATTTCTTCCTCTTGTTCTTTCTGCTTTCGCAAGATTTCGTTATAAAAGGCATCCTCTTCATGCTTAAGAGCTTCCTCATAACTCATACCTTCTTCCATAAGTCTTTTAAGATTCTTCAGCTGAATTATTTCCAAATCCAATTGATTGTCTTTCAAAAGCAAATATCCAATTCTGACATCATACTCATGTTTTATCAGGTCAAGTTCCATATTGAGTGTCTCCACTTTTTCTGTCCAAAGACTTAATGTCTTTCTTTTTTTGGTAATAGAGGTAATGAGTTGACGACGGGTTACTTCTTCCTTTTGGATTGTCTTGACCAGTACTCGTTGCATAAAAAAATTCCGTTTCCGGACGTGTGCATCATAGCATAGAATGAAGAAAAGAAAAAGGAAAATCAGTATTTAGATGAATTTATTTTGGCGAAGATCAATATAATAGTCTCTTTTTGAAATAACTAATGCACCAATACCAATAAGTGTTGCAAATATCCAGAATATCCCTCCTATTACTGGTATCAGAAGAATAAGATAATACACCACAAGTCCTAATAGTAAAACCCATGCAGGATGGGTCTCATTTTTGGTAATTCTTTTGAGAATAAAAAGACCAATTGCCCAGCTGACAAATATTTTTGCAAAATATTCAAAAAGAAATAATGCAATAGCAAGAAGAATTGCAAATGGAATACCGATAAGAAGTGCCAGAAGGAAAACGATAAGTATTGGAACAATAATAACTGTCAAGAATCCTATCAGTAGAGACCACCATGGTCTTTGCAAAATTACATTGGTCACATGTCCACTATAGATTGGTGCAAAGTTGAGAAGGAGAAGTCCTAAAAGAAATGCTGTGATAAAGCTTGCGAGTGATAGTATAAAAGACAGCCCTGCAAGAAAAGCTCCTACAGCAATATGTGGTTCTGGTGAAGGCTTAGGAGGGACAGTGTGATTTACCTTCCCAGTAATATGCGCCTGGGGATCAATAGTTGCAGTATTTTTACTCAGATAAGTTAAACTACCTTCAATTGATGCATTATTATTGACTGTCACCTGGCCACTCGCCCATACATCTCCTCCAATGCTACTTCCTATTGTCACTTGTCCACCCCCCACAACAACTGATTGTCCAACTGGTCCGTATAGAGTTACTTGCCCTCCTCCAGCAACAAGACTTCCGGCAATCTTTCCTGTATCCTCGACCGTCACATTGCCACCAATTACCGTCACATTGCCACCAACTGTCCCAGAAATTACTACCTGTCCACCTGCTACTCGAAGGTCATGATTGATAGTTCCGTGAATTGTTACTGTTCCACCTGCAACAAGTAAGTCATTGGCAATAGTCCCATCTACGAGGACATTTCCTCCAGCAACATATGCATCATTTGTCACACTGCCCTCTACATTGACTGATTTACCCGATGCAAAATAATTTCCATTCACTGTCTCATTTTTCTCAAGCGTTACTGATTGCCCGGAATATGCTTCATTAGCAGCAAATACTGGGAGTGCAATAACAAACATTGCAAAACATACTACTCCCAAAAGGAGAAAAAGACGTTTCATCATATTCACTATAGTATTGTAAGAACGCTTTGTAAAAAGCAAGCAAGGGCTTGATAAGAATATCTTGAGAGTCAGCTTGTCAGCTTCTTGGTGTTTTTTTGGTTACTTATCTGTCAAGATGACAAAAAGTTATTTCAGTAAGCTATTACCATGACACTGCTAAGAGATGACGAACAAGGTGCAAGACTTCAACTGCCCGATGCTGCCCCAGCGCTTGCCGCAACACAAGTCAGTATTAACGAACAAATTCGTCTCATCAAAGGACTTGCAGCAGGAGGAGCAGAAGGGAGCGGATTTATAGAGGATGAAGCATCAGTACTCCAGAGATTGTTATTTAATTTATCTCATCAAGGAATAAGGCAAGTGGAAGTCGAGTTTGAAATTCCAGGAGACGAAGCATACAGGGCAAGACGACTTGCGGCTGATGACTATTCTGATGAAGCAGAAGCCTTACGAGAAGAAAGAGAAATGGTTGCACTTCTTCGTATGCAACTTGCCGCACAAGGAGTTGCTGATACCGGTCAAGCAATGAGAACAACAGTAAGAGTAGAACCACCAACAATTGACAGACCAACTATTATTGCAGATGAAATGTATGGACGCCAAACACTACCATTGCTTGGGGTGTTACCTGAGCTTCAAGGAATGGACCATTCAGCAACAGGATATGCCATCCCATTAAAATTTGTAAGAGAAGTACGCTTACATGCTAAGCCAACACAACCAAATTCACCCGCTCCAATAATGCCAGCAAGACCAATGTATTAAAGAAGAGAAAGAGCCTGAATATCTTTTCTGAATTGTTCAAGATTGGTAAACAGTAATGTATTCATCCCAAGTGCTTTTGCTGGGGGAAGATTTATTTCTTTGTCATCTATAAAAAGAGTCTTATCAGGACTTACTCCTACTTTTTCTAGCATTAATTGATAAATACCTGGATTGGGCTTCCTCACTCCTACTTCATGGGAAAAAATGCCACCACTAAAAAGTGAGAGGAAACCATACCTTTTTTCTGCTACCTCCGCCCTTTCTTTGACATTGTCAGAAAGAAAATATATTTTATATTTTTGAGAAAGCTCTGTAATAATTGTCTTTGTATCCTCAACAATTTCATACACATCAAACCATTTCTGCTCAATTGTCTTGATATCTTTATGGAGACCAAATTTCTCCTCAAATGCTTTCCAAAAATCATCCCGGGTAATTCTTCCTTCTCGATAAGCATTTCCTACATCGCTATAATTGAGGAATTGATACGTGGTATCGTAGTCTTTGTGATAAGTCTCTGAAATATATTGGGCTAATCTTTTTGTTCCATTGGTAAAAAGTATTCCACCCAAATCAAAAATAATTACTTCAATCATGTGTTTATTATACTCCTTAGAGACAGGCTAGCGCTGTCTCATTCTCTTATTTGTGATGGTCACAATAATATCCAATTGCATCCCTAACAAATACTGCAAGTCCCTTTGCAAAGTTATCGTAATACGCTGTAAATCGTGGATCATCAACATACATATGTCCTAAATTTCGATACATTTTTATAGGTGCATCATAAAATTGATTGATGTATTGATAATGTTTTTCAATAACATTTTGGACCTTTTCATTATCTATAGATTTACCACTTTTAAACAAATCCGCCATTTCCTTGGTAATATCTCGCTGGTCTTTTCCCGCCTTATCATAGTCTTTTTTGGTCCAGTGTTTGGTCCTTTGTATAGACTGCTTATAGGCATCAGTATATCCCCATTTTGCTTTTGCTTCTTCTTGTAATTTTTTCATTTCTTCATCTGAGAAACCTTGATATAAATCGTCACTGCCCATACTGCCACCTCCTTTCATATTGGTAATGGTAGTATCAATTGTTGAGAGCAAGGTCTCAATTCGCTTTTTCTTAGACTCAAGTAATTTCTTATGATCAACTAATGCTTCCATCATATTAAATTTTGGATTATCAATAATATTTTTAATCGCATCCAAAGAGAATTCTAATTCTCTATAAAAAAGAATTTGCTGAAGTCTCAGTAATTCCTTTTCTTCATAGTATCTATAGCCATTTTCTTTAATGCCAGATGGCTTGAGAAGTCCAACTTCATCATAATAATGAAGCGTCCGGACACTTATCCCTGATAGCTTTGCTAATTTATTCACTGTATAACTCATGAGAGGATTATAAACTATCACGCAGCGTGAGAGTCAAGTGCTCATAAAATTTGGTGTCTTTGCTTGAACCAAAGGCGTTACATTTTCATCGTCGTTCGAGTGAATGCATGAAACATAAGTTTTTGTGCCAGGGAAAACCGGCCAAAGAGCCGAGAAGGTATTATCTCCCGACACAAAACGAGATGTTGAAAGCATGAGCGAGACTAGACGAAAGCTTCTGCTTCTCTTGCGACCAAGAGAAGTTAAAAGAAAAGTATTGTTGTATAGATTCTGAATCAAGTTCAGAAGACAAGAAGAAATTATTCTGTCACTACCATTGCCTCATGTGGCGTATATTCATATTTTCTAAGTGCTCTGGAAGAAAACGCCATTATACCTACGACAACTAAGGCTCCTACTCCTCCTACTGCCACAGCAGCAGGTGCACCAAGAAGTGATGCAACCAATCCTCCTTCTAGGTCTCCAAATTTATCACCTGCAACAAAGAAAATTGCAGAAAGCGATGACATTCTCCCCATCATACTATCTGGAGTATTGAGTTGTGTTGCGGTGGAGCGAATAACAACATTCACCACATTACTTGCTCCTGATATAAAAAGTGCAAAAAGAGAAAGCGCAAATGATGTTGAAAATCCAAAGACAATTGTTGAGAGTGCATACATTGCAATTGCAAAAAGCATAATAGGTCCCTGAAACTTCATATGATTGATAAGACGAGACATAATAATTCCCATTATCACACCACCAAGCGCTGGAGCTGCATATAAAAGACCAAGACCTTGTGGTCCAACATGTAAAATATCTTTTGCAAAGACCGGCATCAGGATAACACAGGAAGCAAAGAGGACACTTACTGCATCAAGAAGTTTCATTGTCCATAAAATTTCTTTGGAAAATAAAAATTTAAATCCATCAGTAATTGCTCGAAAAGAAATTTCTGATTTCTCACCTGTTGGCTCTCCACTTTGGTGAATCATAAAAATTGCACCTATCATAACAAGCGTTGAGAGTGCATCCAAAAAATAAATATTGCCAACACCAATTGCAGCAATAAGAAATCCACCAAGTGCTGGGCCAAAAAGAGTTGACCCTTCCCACAATAACGTATAGACACTATTTGCACTTGCCAAATCTTTTCTCTCAACAAGTGTTGGGAGAAGTGCTCCTCGTGCTGGCATATCAAAAGCAACTGCTATCCAGACAAAGACTATCATCGCGTAAATAAGAAGTGGAGAAATAAAATGAAAATAGGTACCAAAGGCAAGCATAAGAGAAGTAATCACAATAACTGGCTGGGTAACATACAAAATATGTTTGCGATTATGAACATCTGCAAAATTTCCACCAATCAAATTGAAAAGTAAAAATGGTATTCCTTGAAAAAGTCCAATAAGTCCAAGTGACAATGGTGAATGAGTCATCTCATACAAATGCCATCCTATCGCAACAGATAGAATAGTCGATCCAACAGCAGACGTAAATTCTGCTATCCAGAAAAGTCGAAAATCACGATATTTAAATGCAGGGAAATGGGATAGGAACATCTTTTTATTATAGCAGTAACAATAACTATTTTGAAGCTAATTTTGTCATGTATTCTTCAATTGCTAATTTTACTGTCTCAATTCCTTCATCTGTTTTGAGAGAGATAAACAAAGGATTGAAAAGAAAATATTCTTCCCCAAGAGATTTTTTACTTATTCCATCTGCCAAATCCATTTTATTAAATACATATATTCTATTTTTAGTATCAATTCCTAAGTCTTCTAAAATTGCCTCAACTATTTGAATTTTCTTTTGCATGTCAGGATCTGATGCATCAATGACTTGAATAAGTAGATCGGCATGAATACTTTCCATAAGAGTGGACTTGAATGCTTGAATTAATTTTGGTGGTAAATTTTTGATAAAGCCAATGGTATCTGAAAGTAAAATTTCTTTATGAATTTGTGGAACATAAAATTTTCCAACTGCACTATCTAGTGTTGCAAAAAGTTGGTTCTCTGCCAACTTATGCTTTCCTGTGAGACGATTAAATAGAGTTGTCTTTCCTGCATTGGTATAGCCAACAATGGAGACAGTATCCAGTCCAATTCTTTTTCGCCTTTCAAGTTGCCTCTCTCTATCTTCTGATAATTTTTTGAGTTGTTCTTCTACTTTTTTTGTTGCATTTGCCCAGTGCCTTTTCATCAACTCTGTATTTGTCTCGCCAATACCAACTGTTCCAATACCAGCAGACTGATTGGACAAGACTTTTCCCATGCCATAAATACGAGGTCCCATATGTCGCATTTGTGCAAGTTGAATTTGTAATTTTGCCTCAGAGGTCTTGGCATGTCGAGAGAAAATAAAAAGAATTAAGTCTACTCTATCCCAAACTTCAATCGCATTGTTACTTTCAAATAATTTTCTTTTCAAATTATGCAGTTGCCCTGGTTTGGCAATACCATTAATAACTATTACATCTATTTTTTCTTCTTTTACTTTTTCTGCAACTTCCAAGACTTTTCCTGGCCCAATAAAGGTAGCACCATCTGGATTGTCAGCCCTTTGCACCACTGCATCAACAACTTGCACATTTCCTAAAGCAGTTACTAAAGACCACAATTCCTGAAGGTCTTTCATAATTGCTTCTTTTGTTGTCTTGGGTTTGGGAAGTCCCACAAGTAAAAATCTTTTTGTCTTTGGAGTATTATCCATACGCATGTATTATACCAATTCCCTTGTATTCTTTCTTTTTTTTCGCTACAAAGATAATATGGAGATCACCATCACGACTCACGAAAAAGACGAGCTTATTGATATCACTGATGAAATTGAAGAAGTATTAGAAGACCAAGATGTTGAAAATGGTGTCTGTACCATATTTGTAAAACACAGTACATGCTGTCTGACTACCGCTGACATGGAGGAAGGAATGGAAGAAGATTTCCTTGGAGCACTTCGCGCAATGGCACCAAAATTAGACTATATTCATCCTCATGATCCATCACATGCACCAGACCATATTCTTTCATCAATTATTGGCACTTCTCTTACAATTCCCTTTGAGAAAAAGCAGTTAGTCTTAGGCGTCTGGCAACAGGTAGTATTGGTAGAGTTAAACGGACCACGAGACCGAACACTTCACATAACTGTCGTCGCATCTGCTTAGTACTGGGGTACATGAGAGGGATCGTAGTAATAGTCACATAAATTTAC
>PRDT01000024.1 GCA_003173995.1 Candidatus Levyibacteriota bacterium
CCAAGAAGGATATTCACGAAAAAATCCTGCTCGGGAAGGTATTTGATTGGTTTTCCGACTATACGGTAGCGGCACTGTGAAGGTATTACACCTCGCTTGCCCATATCTTACTTAACACTCTGAATGACCACAGTTGTAGCATTTTTTGCAGCCTTCCTGATAGGCAAAGGCTGACACGCCACACTCTGGACAAATATCATATAAATTCGTATTACTTGATGGAGCCTCAGCAAACATAGGCTGTTGGGCTACTGGAGCTTCTTGGACTACTACCTCTGCTTCTTCATGGACAACATGGGTCTCGGCTGTTGTTGTTGCTGGTGCAACACCATTTTGCATCACATGGTCAATAGTCTGTTTGTCTTCTACTTTGCCATTCACTGAGAAGCTAAAGTGTTGGGCAAGTATCTTTGCAATTGCATCTGGAAGACTTCTGACTCTATTCACTCCAAAGCCAATACTTCGAGATCCACCAATGCCTGTGAGTTGTGCAACAACTTGTCGAATTCGCTCGCGAGGTGGCAACATCCCATTTACGCGAAGATTGAGTGATATCATGCGAGCAAGTGCTTCTGCCATTGCCGCAACATCACTTCCTGATTTTCCAATGGTGATGAAGACCTCAAATGGTTGTTTGTCTTCTGTGTGATTGATGGTGATAAAGGTTTCACCCATTGGGGTCTCTGTCTTGTATGTTGCTCCTTCAATTCGAGATGGTCTACTAATTACTGGCATGATAGGCAGTGCTGGTTGGGTTGGAGTAAGTGCTGGTGCTTCTTCTTTTTTCTCTTTCTTCTCCTCTACTCTTTCAAGTACTCCTTGTCGTGACCCATCTCTCATGTAGGTTACACCCTTGAGGCCAAAATCATATGCTGACATGTACAAATTCTTTACATCCTCAACAGTATGAGAGTTGGGTGCATTCACTGTCTTTGAGATAGATGAATCAATATATTCCTGGGCAACTGCCTGGACCCTCACATGCTCAAGTGGTGTTAAATCATTTGCACTAACAAAGTATGCTGGTTTATCTGCTCCTTCATGTGCTTTTCTCCAGATATCAAAGAGTGGATGATACACCATATCTTCTCCGCCTCTCCATCGTCTGAGGAAACTAAACTCATAGACTGGTTCTACGCCACTAGAAACGCCTGAGACTAATGATGTGGTGCCAGTTGGCGCAATGGTAAGAAGGACTGCATTTCGAATGCCTTGCTTGGCAATTTTTTTCTGGATATCTTTTGGCAAATTCTGAATGTGATATCCCTTCATGTATTTAGCTTTAATAAATTTAGGAAATGCTCCCTTCTCTAAAGCTATATCAGCACTGGCGTCATATGCATTGTCTCTGAGAGTCTTAAATATCTTATGAATAACAGGAAGAGATGCTTCTGATCCATATCCTAAATGCATTTTAATCAGTGCATCGCCAAGCCCCATGATGCCAAGACCTGTACGTCTGATTTGCTTTGCTATTTCTTCATTCTCTTTGAAGAAGTAGTAGGTCTGATCGATAACATTATCCAGAAGTCTCATGGCAACTCTAACATCTTTGCCAAAGGTCTCATAATCAAATTCTCCAGCTTTGTCATTTGCAAGATCCTCTCCCTTTACATAAGCTGACAAATTCATTGCCCCCAAATTGCAGACTGCCCATGGACCAAGTGGCTGCTCGCCGCATGGATTGGTAGCAACAAGTCTCTCAAAATACCAGGTATTACTTCTTTTGTTGGAGCGATCCATGAAGTGAAGGCCTGGCTCTGCACTTCTCCATGCTGCTGTACAAATGAGGTCCCAAAGGTATCGGGCTTTTACTGTCTTGTAGACTTTGACTTTCTTTCCTAAGGCTTTCCATTCTTCAATCTCACCATTCCATTTTTCGTCGTACTCTGGATCTTCAATATCTGGGTATACCAAATCCCAATCTTTATCTGCTTTGACTGCTTCCATGAATGCATCAGAGACACAGACAGACAAATTCGCTCCATTAATTTTTGACAAATCTTCCTTAACAGTAATAAATTCCTCAACATCTGGATGCCAATCCCAAAGCATGAGCATAGTTGCGCCGCGTCTAGATCCACCTTGTTGGACAACATCATGAGTTGCGTAGGAGAACAATCCAGCCCACGTAACAGGACCTGAAGAAGTCCCATTGACCTTATGAACTCGTGCGCCCCGAGGCCGAAGAGAAGAGAGATTTAATCCAACCCCCCCGCTTCGGGACTGTATTTCAACGAGCTGCTTAAGTGATTCGAGAATACCATCTCGAGAGTCTTTTGGTGATGGGATAACAAAACAATTGAAGTAGGTTACTTGGTAGTTAGTGCCTGCACCGGAGAGGATACGACCTCCAGGAACAAATTTGAAGTCACTCATGACTTCATAGAATGACTTTTCCCATTTCTTTCTATCTTTTGGCTGTTCATTCTGAGCAATGCCCCATGCAACTCTTTTCCAAGTCTCCTCAGGTGTATGCTCTGAAAGAGAACCATCAGCTGCTTTGAGTGCGTATCTATCTAAGAACACTTTTTCTCTGAGTGTTCCGACAAAATCTTTTACTTGTGTTGTTGTATCAGCCATATTTATTTAATTAACTTTTTAACTTCATTTTCGAAATCTTCGACATCGACAAAGCGTTTGAAAACACTCGCAAAGCGTATATATGCCACTTTGTCCAATTTTTTCAAGCGTTTCGCTATTAAATCCCCTATTTCCTTACTTTTCACTTCGACACTGTCTTTTGCCCGCAATTCTCTTTCTATATCAGCAGCTAACTTCTCTACTGTTTCAACAGATATTTTTGTTTTCTCTGTTGAGGTAAGCATGCCTCTTTTTAATTTATCCCTATTAAAGAGTTCACGTCTGCCATCTTTCTTGATGACGTACAGGTCGACATTTTCAATGCGCTCGTATGTTGTAAATCTCTTTCCGCAACTGACACACGATCTTCTTCGGCGGATCGTTTCTAATTCTTCGTTATCTCTCGTCTCTACTACTTCTATTTCGTTATCTCCGCAATATGGACATTTCATATCCGCCAATTCTTTCTGTTTTTGCCATTTTTTTGCTCATCTACATGTAGTGGCAAGAAAGATCATATGACGCTACATATCCCCTGTCAATATAACTTACTGTATCAAAAACTACCAGTATTTTTTTTAGCCTCAAAGCAGTTTTTCAGCTTTCTTTTTGTTGGGCGGTGAGTACAAAAAGAGACCAATTCTTAAGGTTTTTGTTAATGCTTTTGTTTGAGCGAAGTAACCTGTTTTGTGAAATCCTCTACTCTTTTTACTTGACCGGCAATTATTGGTTGATAAGACATCGGAGAACTCTCTTCAAGTGCTATCAAAACTTCTTTATGTTTGAGAGATGCAGTAAGCATGGTGTCAAGAAGTCCATTGACATCTTCTCCTTGTTTTTTGGCAATACTTGCATTTTCTATACCAAAGAAAAAGTAATTTTCTCCTTTTGAAATAGTATCAAGAGCTAAAGAATACTTAGGATGACTCTCGGTAAAGAGATATCTCCCAGCAACAAGCCTCTTATCTGCCTGTAAGAGATCAAATTCTGCTTGCTTTTTTGGATCTGTGACAAAGAAGCTCACGACTTTATCACGAAAGGTCTTCATAAAATAAAAAGGACTATCAGGAAGAATTCCAGCGTATGGAAGAATATAATCAATTGTGGCTGACGAAGAACCTGCAGTACTTTCTTGGGCAAATGTGAGTGCTGGAGAAAGAAGTATAAATAAAAGGAGGAGAAGCAATACCTTTCTCATAGAGCATAGCATACACTCATAGTCAAAGAATAACAAGAGGAATTACGGCTTATATCCTATCGCATCAAAAGCAAGTTGGACTGATGTGTCAGGGTCATGCGTATAGGTATTAATAACGAGGTCATAGTATTTTTTATCCCAATAAACCCACTCATCATTCCCTTCTGCGTAAAGCTTTCTCCACTTTTCGATATCATTTTTTTCTCGAGTTAATACTTCTTCTTTTGCCTCCTCTATGGAGAGATGTTCACGATTGACGAGTCTATCAATGCGGATATTTGTCTGGTCTTCTCCATTCTCATCATTACAAAGGACCAATATCTTAAATACATTCGCTACTCCTTCAGCATTAAAACCAGCTAATTTTGTCTCTACGACAATATGTTCTTGGGTCTTAAGTAGTTCTTTCAAAGATGCATCAAATGCAGCATCTTCTTCATCAGGGCGAAGCGATGTATCCTTTGGGGCCAGTGCCAAACGGGCTCTGACAGCCTCCCAAAAGATCTCTCCTCCTTCAATATGTCGCCAATGAAGACTGTGGGCAATTTTTTTGGCTAATGTGGTGGAACCCGAAGCAATTCTTCCTGAAACAGTAATAAGTCTTATCCCTGGTACTTCAATGGGATTCATGAATGCTGAAGCTTCTCCTCTATCATGATTACTTCCTCAACAAGTCTATTGGAGTAGCCCCATTCATTGTCATACCATGCAATGACTTTGAGCATATTTCCTCCAACAACCTGGGTAAGGCTTAAGTCAACAATTGATGAATGTGAATCCCCAACAATATCACTTGAGACGATTGGATCTGTGGTAACTCGTAAAATATTTTGGTTGCCATGATGCTCTGCAGCTTGCTTCAGGACCTCATTCACTTCCTCTACTGTTACATCACGCTTTAAAAGGAAAGTAAAGTCAGACAAAGAACCAACTGATACCGGAACGCGAATAGCAAGGCCATTAAACTTATCCTTCAAAGCTGGTAATGCTTTTGCAGCGGCAACTGTTGCCCCAGTACTTGTTGGAACAATATTTTGTGCTGCACTTCGCGCACGCCTGTAATCTTTATGTCCCCCATCCTGTAATTCCTGGTCTGATGTATAGGAATGAATTGTTGTCATCATTGCCTTTTCAATACCAAATGCTTCTTCAATAACTTTTGCAACTGGGGTAATACAATTAGTTGTACAAGAGGCATTACTGACTACATTTTCTCCCTGGTAATTACTATCATTAATAGACATGACATAAGTTGGGGTGTCATCTTTAGCAGGAGCTGACATGACAATTGCCTTGGCACCAGCATCAAGGTGTGCTTTTGCCTTTTCTACTGTTAGGAAGTGGCCTGTTGACTCAATAACAACGTCAATATTTTCATCTCTCCAAGGCAAAAGAGTTGCATCTTTTTGAGAATAGACTGCAATCTCTTTGCCATCAACAACTAAATGTCCAAGAAAATTAGGATTACTCCCGTCACTTGGCTTAATAGCAACCTCATGACCGTGAAGTGGACCGTAATTTGAATCATATTGAAGAAGATACATCCAGCCCTTGAGATCTGTTGAGGAGCCCACATTAATAGCCACCACTTCTACTGCATCCTTGTGACTTTGGAGAATAACACGATGAGCAACTCTTCCTATGCGACCATACCCATTGATAGCAACTCGTACCATACAAAAAGTATACGCATATACCTATATTAATTGCAACCCCGAAAAGCTTAGCAAGTAGACAATGAACATACTATAAGGTATAATTCCTCCCATGAGAGTTAGAGAATACGACTTACTGCACGGAACTCATTATGATAGAGATTTTCGCAGAGCAAGTAGAAGACGAAGAGCCCTTGCTAGACAAAGAAATGTTACTGAGGGAGCAGATCGATTTATCATAGAACGACGATTACGAGAATATACACAGCATACTTCCTTACCTGCTGATCAGCCTCATGGACCTTTCAGGATAGTTGATGATAGATATCATGAGCAACAATCCTTTAGAGAACGCCTTACCGGAGGTTCCCGTGGTGAATTGCTAAGGCGATTACATCAAAGCCAACCTGATCACTCTTCAGATGATACACCTGATGGAGACTCTAGTCAGTAAATTCTTGTACAAACATCTCCCCATATATTCCAGCGTCCACGACTCCCACCCCTACTCTTCTGAAATTAGGAGACAAAATATTTTCTCTATGTCCTTTACTGTTCATTAACCCTTGCATAGCTAGTTGCTCATTTGCTGAAAAGGCTAAATTCTCTCCAGCATATTGAAAGACAATATCTCGTGCACTCATTCTGTCAAATGGTGATAATCCTTCTGGGGTATAGTGTGAAAAATACCCGTGAGCAAGCATATACTTTGCATAATCTCTTGCCAACCCTTGCAGCTTTGGATCAAGAGAAAGTGGAGATATTCCTTTCTGGGCACGCTCTGCATTGACATCATCAAACATCCTTTTTTCTGAAACTGTATCGACTGGTCCTTTCTCCTGGGTGAAATCAAGGGCTAGGGTTGCATTGCCTGAGGGCTCAACAGTGAGAAAATTGAGAGTATCATTTGCTGCGCCACCAAAAATTGCACTCAATTCATTCTCAACAATTTGCGATCTGGCAAGAAGAAAAGAGCCAGTCTTAGATGAAGATACCGCACTTTTCAAAGCAGGAGAGACAGGCAGTCCTGTCATAACAGTGAGAAGAAACATGAGCAAAACGACTCCAGAAAGAAGTCCCGGAAATATACCTATAAAATTATTCAATCTTCCTGGAATAGTATGATTTTGATATAAGTTTTTATTCGCCTCTTTTATGATTTTTCTCAAAGAAATATGTAACACTATTTCAACTGCAAATGCTATTATGAAAAAGCCAATTGCATCTGCATACCCTTTTGAGATATGAAGAGTGTGTACTAACACCCAACTACTAAAAACATACAATTTCAGTCCTGCAACAAATGAAATAACAAATTTTAATAAATCAAAAAATGCCACAACTCCGCCAAGCGCATACCCTTCTACAGCATAGAAAAGTAAGACAGTAATGACTGCTATATCAATCCAATTGAGACTTGATAAAAGTGATAAAATGTCTTGCATTGATAGTCTAACGCCTTGTTTGGGACTTCCTCTCATGGTATGATTGATACGTGAAAAAGGCAAGTGGTAAGATCCCCGAACATGAATTCGTATTGAAGTATTGGAAGATACTTATCCCTGTTGCACTTATAGCTGGTCTTCTCTATTTTTTTGTTTTTAGGGACCTTCCTTCTCCTACTAAATTAGCAAGCAGATCCCTTCCTCAGTCAACACAAATTTATGATCGAAATGACACGCTTCTTTATACAATTTACTCTTCTCGCAATCAAACATTTGTACCACTTAGCGATATTCCGCTCAATGTACAAAAAGCAACAATTGCGATTGAAGATAAGGATTTTTATCGACACGGTGCTATTGATTTTCGTGGTATTTTTAGATCTCTTTATGTCATTGTCTTTCATAAAGAAATTCAAGGGGGTTCAACCCTTACCCAGCAGTTAGTGAAAAATGGCCTTCTTACCTCAGAAAGGACTGTTGTCAGAAAGGTGCGAGAAATTGTTCTGTCCTTTGCAACCGAGCTTATCTATCCGAAGAATCAAATTCTTGAAATGTATCTCAATCAGATTCCTTACGGCGGAACAGCCTATGGTATTGAAGCCGCATCCGAAACCTATTTTGGCAAGCATGCAAAAGATTTGGACTTAGCAGAAAGTACACTTCTCGCTGGTCTTCCTGAGGCCCCAAGTGTTTTTTCTCCCTTTGGCTCACATCCTGAATCAGCAAAAAATAGACAGCTCGATGTTCTGAATGCTATGCAGCAACAAGGCTACATTAGTAAAGCGCAAGAAGAGCAAGCAGCGAAAGAGCCACTCAATTATGCAAAGGTTTCAAATACCATAAAGGCTCCTCATTTTGTGCTGTATGTTAAAGACTTGCTTATTAAAAAGTATGGAGAGCAAACAGTTGAACAAGGTGGTCTCAGAGTAAAAACATCACTAGATTTGCCAACACAAGAGATGGCTGAGGCATCTGTCTCTGCTGAGATAGCAAAGGTTGTCCCCTATCATGTTACCAATGGGGCTGCTGTTATTACCACTCCAGGAAGTGGAGAGATACTTGCAATGGTTGGAAGCCGAAATTATTTTGATACTGATATTGATGGGAATGTGAATGTGACGCTTGCTCTTCGTCAACCTGGCTCATCCATTAAACCTATTAATTATGCTGATGGGCTTATTCATGGCTACACAGCAGCAACAGCATTTATTGACGAGCCGACCTGCTTCCCCAATCCAACAGGAGCTCCCTATTGTCCAGTTAATTACGATGGGAAATTTCATGGTATTGTCCAGATGCGCTACGCTCTTGGAAATTCTTTTAATATTCCAGCAGTCAAAATGTTGAAAGTAAATGGGGTCGATTCGATGATACAACTTGCTCATTCTATGGGTATTACTACATTTGGCTCCGCTGATAGATATGGTCTTTCACTCACTCTTGGAGGAGGAGAAGTAACCATGCTTGATATGGCAACAGCCTATGGAACTTTTGCAAATGGCGGATACAAAATGGACTTACAACCAATTCTTGAGGTGCAGGATGCGAAAGGCAATATTTTAGAAAAACATGAACCAGCAAGTAGTCCTATTTTTGGTCAAAAAGTATTACCAGAAGGTGTCTCTTATATTATTTCAGATATTTTAGCTGATAATGGCGCCAGATTGACTGAATTTGGCCCTGCTTCAGAGCTCTATATCCCAGGCCAATATGTACCAGTTAAGACCGGAACCACTAATGATTTTCGTGATAACTGGACTATTGGCTACACAACTGATTATGTTGTTACGGTCTGGGTCGGAAATAATGACAATACACCTATGAGCAATATTGCGTCAGGCATCACGGGTGCTGCTCCTATTTGGCATGATTTGATGTCAACACTTTTAAAGACGAAGTCATCAAAAGGCATAAATAGACCAGCAAATATTGTTTCAAGAAAAATCTGTTCCACAACAGGTCTTCTCCCCCAACCTGATGGATCAGGTTGTCCAACACGATTTGAATACTTCATTAGTGGTACTGAGCCAAAGCAATTTGAGACATCTCTTGCACAAAAAGTCTGGACTGATAAATCAACTCAACAGCCAGGTAAACCAGGGCAAACAGACAACCTTGAATTAAAAGATCAGTCACTCTATAAAGACCCAACAGGAGACAGCTATTGTCTTACCTGTCCTGCTCCATCTGTGAGTCCAAGCCCTTCAGTATTGCCTTAATTTTGCCCCTTTTCGGAAAAGACAAGCTTTCGTATAATTGGACTGCCTGTCTCCTACTCCGAGATATGCAAACAGTTCATTCCTTTGTACTATTTATTGTTCAGGGACTCATCGTCATAGGTGATGTTACTCTTTTTCTCTTTCTGACTATTACCAAACCTTTCGTGAAGTTAGGAAAAGGCCTTGGATACGGCCTAACTCGTATCCATTTTCCAAAAAGCAAACCCCGCAAAAAATCCAAAACCATTGTCAGTTTTCGTGCTTCTATAGGTTTTAAAATGAAATACTTTTTCTTAGGAATTATTTTTTCTTTATGTTTTATTTTTCTTCCAGCACTTGGATATGTTATTTATAAGAATCTTCCTGATCCAACCGTACTATCAACACAACAAGTCCCACAGACTACCAAAATTTACGATCGTAATCATACCCTTCTCTACCAACTTTACGCCAATCAAAATCGAACACTCGTGAAGTTAAAAGATATTCCACTGAGTCTTCAACAAGCAACTATTGCTATTGAAGATAAAAATTTTTATAAAAATCCTGGATTTGATGTGACTGCAATTGCAAGAGCACTCATTACTGATATTAAAGGGCATTCTTTTCAAGGAGGTTCAACCATTACTCAACAGCTGATGAAATCTTCTCTTCTTACCTCTCAACAAACAGTTTCTCGAAAGTTAGAAGAAGTCGCACTTTCATTCTGGGCTGAAAGAATTTATTCCAAGAAGCAAATTCTTGAAATGTATTTCAACCAAGTCCCCTATGGTGGCACTGCCTGGGGTATTGAAGCAGCATCCCAAACGTATTTTGGCAAAGATGTCAAAGACCTCGACTTAGCAGAGTGCGCATTCTTAGCAGGCATGCCACAGGCTCCTTCACTCTATTCCCCATATAGTAGTACCTCTGATTTGTGGAAGAAAAGACAAAAAGAAGTGCTTTCACGCATGCAAGAATTAGGTTATATTTCAAAAGATCAGGAATCTTCAGCAAATAGTGAAGACTTACATTTCCTCTCTCCTCGGACTCCTATCCTTGCCCCTCATTTTGTCATGTATATCAAAGATCTTCTTCTTCAAAAATATGGCCTCCCTATGGTTGAAAAGGGAGGACTGAATGTTGTTACTTCTCTTGATTTGCCAACCCAAGAAATGGCCGAAAGAATTGTGGCAGATGAAATTGGCAAAGATGGTTACTTAGATATATCTAATGGAGCCTCTCTTATTACCAATCCACTCAATGGTGATATTCTCGCCATGGTCGGCAGTCGAAATTATTTTGATCCGGTTATTGATGGCAATGTTAATCTTACTGATTCGCTTCGACAACCCGGATCCTCTATTAAAGTCGTGACCTATGCAGCAGCACTTTCCAATGGATACACCGCAGCCACAATGCTTGATGATAGTCCTGTCAGCTACACATCTGCCTGGGGTAGTGTGTATGCACCCGTTAATTATGATGGCAGGTTTCATGGAAGAGTTACACTCAGAACAGCGCTTGCCAATTCCTTGAATATTCCAGCAGTAAAGACTCTTGATAGTGTCGGCATACCAACCTTTGTTTCTTTGGGGCGCCAAATGGGAATTAGTCATCTACAAAGTCCCGACCATTATGGTCTTTCTGTTACGTTAGGAAGTGCTGACGTAACCATGCTTGATATGGCCACTGCCTATGGAACGCTCGCAAATGGTGGCAAACGAATTGATTTGGATCCAATCCTTGAAGTAACTGATGGCAAAGGGGCAGTCCTCGAACAAAAAACAACTCCACTTGCAGCTCCAGTTCTCTCTTCTGGGGTCAGCTATATTCTTTCTAATATTTTGTCTGACAACAAGGCTCGTGAAATGGAATTTGGGCCAAATTCTCCCCTTGTTATTCCTGGACACACTGTATCGGTAAAGACCGGAACAACAGATAATAAAAGAGACAACTGGACGTTTGGGTATACCAATGACAAATTAGTAGCTGTCTGGGTGGGAAATAATGACAATAGCCCGATGAGCCAAAATTTGGCATCAGGTATTACGGGTGCAGCGCCTATTTGGCATAATATTATGGTTAATTTGTTACAAAACAAGCCGGATAGTCCACCTTTTATTCCAGGAGATATCATAGCCAGAAGTTGCTCAGGAAGACAAGAATATTTTGTCAAAGGAACAGAAAATACACTGAATTGTAGCTATGTTACCCCTCTCCCCAGTCCAAGCGTCGTACTTGCGAAACCTTAGAAGATTTTTGCTTTAAGAATATCGTATTGCGTCTTCACGTCTCCTTTATAAATAAAGCCAGTTGTGACAAATCGAGTTACACCAGCTTCCTTTGCCAAAAGGATATTCTCATCATTTACTCCTCCATCAATTTCTATCGGAAGAAATGCATCTCTTGCTCGAAGTGCTTTTACTTTTTCTAGTCTCTCTGGCAGCAAAGTTGCACCTGAGTACCCCGCTTTCTCTCCTGTATAGAATTGCACAACATCCAGATCTTCAAGATTGATTGAATCTAAAACAGAAAGACTCGTTGGACCATCTATTCCCAATCCTGCTTCTCCATATAATTGTGCTTCTGCAAGAAATGCGGTAATATCTGGCATTTTTTCTACCTGTCCAATAAAGCGAACAAACCCATTTTCTGCAAAAGGTTTTATATATTGGATTGGATTATCAGTCATAAAATGTGCCTCAAGGATCACTCTTCCTGCATACCTTTTAAAAGGAGTTGGATCAAGACACACCTCGTCAGGAACAAATTTCCCATCAGTAATATCAATGTGAATGCTTTCTGCAAATGGCAAGACTACTTCAATTCTTTTTTCTATGTCTTCCCAATTCTTCAGTGTCCCAGGTGCCGGGACAATTTCTAGATGCAGTGGGTTACGGATATCAGCCATGAAGCTCCCTTTCTATCTCAGCTATTCGTGCAATTCTTCTGGCATGACGATCTTCATTGGCAAATTCTGTCTCAAGCCAAATGATCACAGCCTTCAGAGCCTCTTCATCAGTCACAAACCGTGCACCCAAAGACAAGATATTGGCATTGTTATGAATACGAGAAAGACGAATAAGATCGTAGCCATCTTGTGCTAAAGATCCTTTGGCATCTATTGGCTGCTTGGCAACAACTGGTCCATAAAAAAGCGCACACCTTATGCCTGGATATTT
>PRDT01000030.1 GCA_003173995.1 Candidatus Levyibacteriota bacterium
TACAGGATATCTCCTATTTTAACATTGAATGGTATTTGATAGAGTCCTCGTTCCATTCCATAATTAAGTCTATTCAAAATAGAAGTTGAATATCCCAAAGAAAGATAATCTGCTTTTGGACGGTAATACGCTTCAACAAAAGAAAATTTGTCTAAAGTTCGATACATTCTATTTACCGCTTCTTCAATTGATTTGCCTGTTCCAGTAATAGCTGCAATAGTGTCTCCGTATCCAACATTTACTAATTTTCTTCCTTTTTGCTTGACATCCCAGAGCCAGACATCTTTTTCAACTTCTGGAGAGAAGTCAACAGTAAGACCACCGAGAATTTGTTGGGTTTCATTATCTCTATGGAGATTGAAAATTTTAATAGATGAAGCAACTGTTCCAAGAGTAAATGGATTTTTCTTTTGTACTACCTTTTCAAAAAATTCATGGACACTTCCACACTGGGCAAACTCCGTAAGTGAAGAATTATATCCTGGTCTATTTGGACAAAATTCCCCAAAATACATTTTTCCATCACGCTTATTTATAAGAATTGATGCGTCCCAATAGAAAAGTCCTCTATGTTCTTTGGCTATTTCATCAACAATAGGAGGGAATGCTATTTCATTTATTCTGTCGTCATTCGTGATAGGAAAAACCAAATCAGCTGCGCATCCTGTCTGAATAGAAATATTTCCACTTCCAAGTGGTTTATTTTCAATCATAACCGATGAACCAAGAAGCACGCCGTCATAGTATAACCTCTCAGGAGTAAGTTCCATGACTGATGGAATTAAGAGTTCAAGAATAAATCCTTCTGAGCTATACAAATCTGCGTCCCTGTCTAATACTTCAATAACTTGGCGTGCTGCAAGAAATGGATCATCTACATCTGGGACAAATGCATTTGCAGAGTCGCTGTTACCCTTGAGTACCCATACTTCATCGGTATCTTCTAAGAATTTTTTGGCATCAGCAATATGGGTAAATTCTTTCTTGCGGGCGATATTTAATTTGCCGTAGTGCTTTTTTACAAATTCTTTTGCTTTGTCGCGATCTGTTTCATAAAGATAGTCTTCATGAGTTGGGAAATTGCCATGGAAGCCCAAATCTTTTATTTGTTCTGCAATTGCATACAGCCCATTGGTGTCAAAGAATACAAAATAATCCTCAGGGTTTTTATACGTCTTCATTTCTTTGATAAGCTCTTCTGCAGATTTTTTCTTTACAACACCATCAAAAAGCTCAAGACGTATTGCTTTATCACTTCTTGGCTCAATACTGTACTCAGTCTCATCTTCACCTGAGAGAGTCCGCATACTTTCTACTTGTGCAAGTACTACATCTTCACCTTCCATTTGGAGATGCTGAGCAATAGGAGTGCCTGAGCCGTCAAACGTGAAGATAATATATTTCATTGAGTATGGTTATAGCATAACATATTTTTTAAAAAAGATTTGCAAGTCTTACTGATATAATAGTCATATGAATGAGGTAAATAAAAGAGCATGGGGAGGTTTAGTATTTTTCATCATTGCACTTGGTCTTATACTTTTTATTACTGCAGGCACAATTGATTACTGGCAAGGGAGACTCTATCTGAGTGTTTTTTCACTTTCGGTTATACTCATTACTTATTATCTGATGGAAAGAGATCCACAACTTCTTGCAAGACGTCTTGATGTAGGCACGAAAGCTGAGAAAGAAAAGGTACAAAAAATAATTCAATTTATTGCTCAGTTTGCATTTATTGCTGTATTTTTCCTACCAGCTCTAGATCATCGTTTTTTATGGTCAAATGTACCAGAATACATATCTCTCATAGCGAATATTTTTGTAGCAGTAGGATTTTATATTGTTTTTTTGACCTTCAAGGAAAATACCTTTACTTCAGCAATTATAGAAGTGGATGCAGCACAGAAGGTTGTTTCAACAGGGCCATATGCTGTGGTGAGACACCCTATGTATAGTGGAGCTCTTCTGATGCTTTTCGTAACACCAATAGCTCTTGGGTCTTGGTGGGGACTGCTTGCATTCGTGCTTATGCCTTTTGTTATTGTTTGGAGACTTTTTAATGAGGAAAAATATCTTACCCAACATTTAAAAGGATATAGAGAGTATTGTCAAAAGGTTACTTGGCGATTAGTTCCTTTTGTTTTCTAATGTATGAAACAAAGTATTATCAATGTTTCACTTGTTGTGAGAGAGTATGATGAAGCAATTGCTTTCTTTACGCAAAAGCTTCATTTTTTTGTATATCAGGATTTCTATGTCCCAGAGCAAAATAAGAGGTGGGTAGTCATAGCGCCACCTGGTTCAAAGGAAACAAGAATTACATTGGGTCGTGCAGCAAATCCAGAGCAAGAGAAAGCCATTGGTCATCAGACAGGAGGACGGGTTTTCTTATCGCTTTCAACAGATGATTTTTGGAGAGACTACAAAGAAATGGTTTCGTTAGGTATAAAATTTGTCAGACTCCCTAAAGAAGAGTCTTATGGTACAGTTGCGGTTTTTGAGGACTTATATGGTAATTTGTGGGATTTGATCCAGTATACATAGCTATGTCTTTTTTTGTTTATATTCTTCGAACATCAGCAAATACGCTTTATATCGGCCAAACAAATAATCTTGAAAAAAGGCTTCAAGAGCATAAAAGTAAAAAATCAAGAACAGCTAAATATATGAGAGGATTTGACTCGTTTAGGCTTGTTTATTCAGAGATATGTGATACTAGGTCAGAAGCCTTGAAAAGGGAGTGGCAGTTGAAGCAATTAACAAAATCACAAAAAGAACAACTTATATTGGCTACTTCAGATCAGGTTGCCACTGCGACAGAGCAAGATCTACCCGCTCATCAATAAATTTCACACCTTCTTGTAGGAGTTTGAACTTTTTAGCAGATACTCCACCAAAAGCATATCCGGTAAGCTTTCCTGAAGATGCGACTACTCTATGGCAGGGTACAATTTCTGGATGTTGGTTGCGGCTCATACACATACCTACTGCTCGTGCAGCTTTTGGATGTCTAGATAGTCTCGCTAATTGCTGATAGGTTGCAACTTTTCCAGGAGGAATTGATTGAGAAAGTTTATAAACAAGTTCTTGGAATGAGGTTTTCATAACTCTTACTCTATATCATTTTTAGTTGATGTCAAGTAATGTGTTTCATCCACTTGCAAAAAAAAGTAAACGCTATACGATAGAGATATGGCACAATTTCTTTATCACTTGCATCATCATCACAAAACAATGAAAAAGCACAAAAAGAATTCTCTTGGAGCATATATGATGATATTTTTTGCAATGCTTGGCCCTTTAATGACAATTCCTCAAGTACAGCAATCACTCCTTTCACATAATGTACAAGGTTTGTCTCTTTTTACTTGGGGAGCATATACAGTGGCATCACTTGTCTGGGCAGGGTATGGATTTATTCATGCAGAGCCTCCTATTTATTTTAGTTCGATTGCTGGATTTTTAGTAAATGCATTAGTTGTTGTGGCCATTTTTCTCTATCATTAAAGCATCTCCGAGTAAACTACTGTTCGTTGTTGGTAATTATGTGTTCCTTGATCCCATGTACCTCCACAAGTAATAAGATGTAATCTACGTTTATCATTTGAGGCAAAAAGCTGTTGCATTGGTACCTGGTCGTAAGGGAAATTAGCAACTTTTATGACAGTAAATGTGTAGTTTTTGCCTTTTAAATCAGTAACAGTAATAGTATTACCAGGTTGAAGATTTTTTATATTCCAAAATACTGCAGGAGCCCCTGTTACCGTATCCAAATGACCATCAATAACAGCACTTCCTTTTTCCCCTGGTCTATATCCTAGGCTATACCATGCAGCATCATTTGCATCATGAGGGACATCCATTCTTCCTTGAGAATCCATGGCAACTGTTTCAAGTGGTGCATTTACGCCAATTGCTGGGATAGAAATGCTGCGAGGAATACTGACCTCATCTGCTACAGGGGATGTAGGAGGGGGAGTTGGTGTATTTGCTTGAGTCTGAGAGGATATGATGGCTTGTTTTTGCTCTGGGTGCAGGAGAAAATTTCTTTGTGCAATAAGTCCCGCAAAAACAATTAACAGTAAAACAGTAAGTGCTAAAAGCTTTTTCATATGGTATTCAAACAAGGCACTCATGTCGATGGACAAAGTACCTTGTTTCGTGCCTATTCTACACTAATTTTGTAAGAATTAGTAACCTCCCATTCCAGTTGACGGTGCTCCAGTTGGCACTGTTGGTGTCATTGTTGGAGAAGGCTGGTTTGGTGCTGAAGTTGGCGTTGTTGTTTGTGCATATGTAACTGCCTGGATAACAAATAATGCAAAGAGAACGACAGTTACAATTGTTAACCCGATTTTAACCATGTGCGTCACCTCCTTTTTGATGAATAGAACTACTCTACGGGTCCTCCGTGGCGCTTTCATCCAAAAGAGGTAAGACTTATGCAAGAGCTTCCTCGAAAGGTAGTTAACTTTTTGCTACAACAGTATTTCGCTTAAAAATGAGAATATTAGGAGAAGTGTATTCTTTTTGAAAATATTTAAAAAGACGTCCTCTGGTAGTTGGATTTTCATAAATATTTTTCCATAGACTATCGTTTTGTTGGATAACGATCCATCTAGCATATTTTTCAGGTTGTGATAAAGACTCCTGCCAATATGGTTTGTTACCTACGTAAATAACGTCTTGGATAGGCAAATTACTTTTTGCAATACTTACTGTACGAGAATAATCATCCAACAAGACAAGTCCTCTATCGTAGTGTGTACGTAACCATCTTTGTGCATCAGGTGCTTTTGATGCCGAAAGTCCTTGTGTCCCATCAAGATAGGTGATTATCTGTGCTTTTTGCAAAGGATAAAGTGAGAATTGTATTATAAGAATAACCAAAAGAAGGAATTTTATTATGAGTTGAGACTTTGAAATAAGATATGCAAAAAGAAAAACTCCACATGGTATCATCATTAACCCGTATCTCACATTAAATAATTTCCATTCAAAATTTGCAGGCGTAAGACCAGGAATAAAGATTATTGATTGTCCGATATATAACGTTGTTACATAAAAAATAAAAGGAACAAAAAATATAAGTAAGATAAGAAATTTATTTTTTATCTGAGAAAAAATAAAAAGAATAAGACCAATTCCAATACAACAGGAGAGAAGTAATCCTATATTTTCGATTGAAGCTACTGTGTAATAGGTAATTGCATTCAGTATATTGTGATATGAAGGAAGTTCTCCTTTTGCAAGCCAACCTGTTTGTTGGGATTTGGCAGAGAAAGGGCTATTACTAAAATACAAAGGGTCCCCAAGAATCAGAAAATCCCACAGAAGCCAAAGCACTATGCCAAAGAATGCGATTGTTCCATATAATATTGCTTTGCCTTCCAAAGGATTACGTCGAAAAGGAAGTTTGGTAATGTAAAAAAGAATAATTGCGATAAATTCAATACCAACCAGAAACCATCCATCATATCGTGAAAGTGAAGCACAAAATCCAAAAAATCCTGCGACGATAAGATAGATAATATTAGTATCGTCTTGGAGAAAAGAAAAAAAATAATAGCTTGATAACATAAAAAATACCAAAAGAGGAAGTTCACTCATAGGAGTAGACTGCATGTATAAAATATTAGGATTTGTTACAAAAAATAGCCAACCAATACTAGCTGCAAAGTTATTCTTTACGAGTAATAGAATTATTTTATAAAGAAAAAGACTACTAATAATAAATGCTATTCCTGATACAATTGATCCTCCTAGTCCTGTTCTCCATAATGCATCTGATGCAATAAAAGGAATCATAAGAATATGAGGGAGAGGTAACCAAATTCCACCAAGTTGTGCAAGACCAGGAGTAAGACTTGAAATAACGCGTTTGGCGATATTGATATGTGATTCTGCATCCCCATATGCCAAAATTGATCCGTTATAAAAAGAGTAGATAATTGCAATGGTACTAATAATTGCACTTAGTACTACTATAATTGTTTGATCATGATGCTTTAAAAAAAATAATATCTTTCTATACATATTGTTTTACCCTTGTGAAGGCATATGGGACGGATAAGGAATTACCTTTTCTTTTGTTTTCTTTACATCAGATTTTTCAAGATGTAATCCATGGTGAGTCTTTGCCCAATAATGAGGGTTGGTAAAAATTTTATATAATGCATACCAGCCTGAAATACTCATAAAAAGCCAATAAAATGGGACAACAAAACCATATTTTATAAGAGGGAAATATCCTCTTTTTGCACAACCGACCATGTAGTAATACATATATAAAAAATTTCCAAATATCAAACAAACAATTCCCATATAAAAAATAGGAGCAGGGAAAAAACTTTCAATAAACGCTCCAGTTGTTGAGCGAAAAAGAAAATAACAAATTGTTATGATCCACATCAGGGGATTAATAAAAAGAGAAAATATTTTCCCACCAATTACTAATTGGAAAGCAAGAAAATTATATATAGCAGCTTGTTGGATAAATTGAGAAGGATTGCGTACATGCACAAGATATGTCTGCATGTATCCCTTAATCCATCTCCCACGCTGAGAAAACCAATTCCCCAATTTACTATTTGCTTCTTCATATGTGGTTGAATTAACAATTGCTGTTCGATACCCATGTTTTACCAATCGAAGTCCTAAATCACAATCTTCGGTCACATTAAAAGAATCCCATCCTTTGAGTTGTTGAAGACTTTTTGTTCGAAAATGATTGGAGGTTCCTCCCAAGGGAATGACAGCATTAATTGATTGCAATCCAGTTAATATCAAATCAAACCACAACGAATATTCTGCAGTAAAAATACGCGTAAGAAGATTTTGATACGGGTTATAAAAATTAAGCTTTGCTTGAATGCAGGTAATGGTTGGGTCAGCTTTCTCAAATGCGAGAATAACTTTTTTTAATTGATTTGCATCAGGTATATCTTCTGCATCATACACAACAGTATAGTCTCCTTTTGCAAATGCGAGTCCATAATTTAGTGCTTTTGGTTTGGTTTTGGGATACGAATGAGGTGCAATAACAACAGAAATATAAGGTGGCAATTGGAGAGATGTAATTTCCGCAATTGTTTCCCTATCATCTTCTTCTAATAAAAGTAAAACTTGTAGTTTGTCCTTTGGATAATCGAGTGATGAAATAGCACTTGTAAATTGTTTTACAATTTGACCTTCCATATAAAGTGGACAAAGTATCGTGTAGGTCGGCCATGTTCTCATATAATTTATTTCCTCATCTCTCACCCGTATCTCAGGTGATGCTGTAAAGCTTTTATAAATCAAAAAAAGATTAAATAATAAATCACAAAAGTAGATAAATGTAATTGATGCAATAAATGCAACAAGTGTTGTATGCCAATTCGTTACTAGTCCTATGAAAAGAATTTCTATAATTGCTATTGATACGAGTACTTGAGCGTGAGTTAAACGGAAAAAAGCTGAATCAAAAAATTTTAGATTGGAGTAATGAATGAATTCCTGTCCTTGATAATGAAATCCATTTCCTTTACTTTTTCTATCATTTTCATTAAATGGAATAATTTTCGAAGAAAGAAGTTTTAAGTAGATAGAAGATAATATAATCTTCCATAGTTCACGAGGTTTCTGTATTTGTGGTTTTGATCCAAAGCGCATTTTCGGTACTTGCTGAATATTTGCAATTCGGTAACCTGCATTGCGGGCATTTGTTAAAAATTCTAATTCAAAATCCCACGCCTTAGGAGCAAGGGATATCCTTTCTAATACCTCCTTTTTACAAACTATAATTTCTAATGTATTTGTTGATTTTGCTTCACGAATTAAACTTTCTGTAACTATGACATCATACCCAGTAAATAACTTTTCTATCATTTCTTTCAAAATTTCAGGATAATATTCTAAAGTGGGATTAATCATTGCAATATATTCGTATTTTGTGTAACCAATGCCTTCAATAAGAGATTGTATCTTTCCATAAGTACCCTTTTTAATGAAAAGACTAACAGGATAAAGAGAATACATTTTATGGATAGTGAGTTGTGTCAAATCGGTAGAATTATCATCAATAAAGATGATTTCATATATTACATTAATAGCTCTTAATATTCGATCTATGCTTTGTATGATGGATATAATCTTTTCTTCATTATTTTGTGTTGGAATGATGATTGAAAGATGCATAGCTTTGGGGATGTTCACTATAATTTTTATTCTTGAATAAGAAATTAAAAGTTTGTAAGAGTTGTATAAACGAAAAAGAATTATATCTTATGCTATACTTTTGCTATGCACAAAGTAGATTATCAACGAGTTTCATGTGGTGCCATTATTATCAATGATAAAAAAGAAATTCTTCTTTTAAAAAGATCAAATAACGAAAAATTCTTTACTGGAGAATGGGAATTACCTGGAGGTGGAACAATAATAGGAGAAGATCCGAAAGATGCAATAAAAAGAGAAGTTAAGGAAGAGTGTAATCTTGATATTTCTCCTGTTGCTCCCATAGCCATTGTCCCTTTTACCTTGGATGAAGAAGTAGTAACTCAATGGGTGGAAATTATTTTTTATTGTAAATTATTTAATCCTGATCAGGCTATTGTTATCAGTGAGGAACATACAGACTATCAATGGTTCCCCTTAGAACAAAGTTCTATTCAAACGCTGCGTCCTTTTATTAGAGAAATTGTTATGTCTTTTCTTGAGTCACCTTTTTATAATTTTTTGTAAGAATTCCCTATAAGGACTTGCAGATGGTCCAAACACGTGTATACTGTTTTCAGTAAGGAGCTAGTAAGAATGAACTTATCTCAAAAGCATTGTGTACCATGCGAAGGCGGAACCCCCCCACTTCCAGAAGATAAAGAGAATGAATTACACACCCATGTCCCAACTTGGATAATCTTGCGTGATGAAGCACACAAATTGCGCAAACTATTTAGTTTTAAAAATTTCAAAGAATCAATACAATTTGTTAATCAACTTGCTGAAATTGCAGAACAAGAAGGACACCACCCTGATATATACATTTTTTATAACAAGGTACAAATTGATTTATTTACTCATGCAGTTGGTGGACTTTCAGAAAATGATTTTATTATGGCCGCAAAAATTGACGAGATACAGTAATCCCATTTGATTTTTATGATTGTAACTGCCCTCAAAACATTACAACGATATACGCCGCTTTCTCATCTTTTTATTCAGAAAGAACTTTCTCAATTGCGTCAGAAAGCTCATATACAACTTGAGAATGAATTATTAGGAGAAACATTTTTGTATGCTTCATCTGCATCAGGACATTTCCATCATGGCTTTGGACGGGATACTGCATTTAATGCATGGTTTATTAATATTGCATATGATCACAATCCTGAAAAGGGGGTATGGGCTCGAACCAAGAAAGCATTGTTAACATATTGGTCATTCCAACAACCAGATGGTAAAATTCCCCACGAACTGAAGCCTTTTTCTCCTGATGATGCTTTGGGACAACGAGGATTTTATGATAGATATAAGGATTATTATATTAATTGCGATTCAGTTGATGCAACAGCATTGATGCTTATTGTGACTGCACTCTATATAAAAAAAGGAACTGAAGATTTTAGCAGACTTACACCACAAATTATCAAAGCTCTTGAATGGATAGAAATTAATCTTTCAGACAACAATGGTTGGCTAGCATATCAAAGCAACCGGAAAGGACTTGTGAGTCAAGGTTGGATGGATAGTCAACATGGAGGTCCTGTGGATGAGAATGGAGAATTGGTAGATGGACATGTTGTATTAGTCGAAGCACAGGCATTTGCGTGGAAAGCGCTTCTTGCATGGGCTGATTTGTTAGAAGATATCTATCCAACAAAGAGTATTGAATGGAGAGAAAGAGCTAAAAAACTTAAAAAACAGTTTAATAAATATTTCCTCACAAAAGATTCTAAAGGTGTTTATTTTTCTCATGCAATTATTTTTGAAAAAGATTCATGGAAAATAAAAAAAAGAATTACTTCCATTAGTATTAATGCGGGACTTTGTCTGTGGGCTTCCTATTATAAGAAGAGCATTATAGAGGATGAATATATGCAAGAAGTTGCCGAAAGGTTACTCTCCAGGGAGATGTTTCATAAAGAAGCTGGGATTTTTACTTTTGCAAAGGGACATTCCCTTAAAAATGGAGACGGATATCATAATGGCGAGAAGGTAGTCTGGCCATTTGCCTCTATAGCAGTTGCGTATGGAGTAATGGATTTAGGTGGACTTTATGCATGGAAAGCAAAAAGGATTCTTAAAGCAAGCATTATTCCTATCCTTATTGAAAAGTCCTTTATTGAACAAGCAACATACCTCAAAAAAAGAAAATATGTCAGATATGTTTCCTCATCAGGCGCTGTCAGTTGTAAAGATCAAACATGGACAGTAACAGCATACCTTGCTGCTATGAAAACATTACATATAAATAAAAATGAAATTTTATCCATGTTGCCCAAATTGTCTGAAATGATCGTAATCCCTTTTAAAAATGTTGTGAAGATGATGCCTGTTAATTAAAGAGTGAAAAGAAATAGATAAGAGAACTAACTGCAATTGCTCCAAATGTAATGATAATAAGTACATTGATGAATGAATTATTAGCATAACCATTTAATAATTTTTTATCATTAGATAATATGTAAAGAAAAACAAGAATAGGAAGAAGCAATACTGCATTAATCGCCTGAGTTACAAAAAGAATAGTTAAAAGAGGGACGAATGGTAAAACAGTTAACAAAATTCCTATTCCAAGAAGAAAAGCAAGAAGTCCATAAAATAAAGGAGCATCACTGTAATTGAAATTAAGACCTGACTCAAAACCAAATGCTTCAGTGACAACATATGATGTTGAAAGTGGGACTACTGCGGCGCCAAAAAAGGAGGCATTCAAAAGTCCGAACGCAAAAAGGAAAGATGCAAAATTTCCAACGAGTGGTTGAAGAGCAAAAGCGGCATCTTTGGCATCATGAATTGATTTGCCGCTGACAAAAAGTGTTGCTGCGCAAGCGACTATGATAAAAAATGAAATAAAATTTGTAACAAAAGATCCAAAAAACACATCACCTCTTTCTATATTGATATCTTCTTTTGTTAACTTTTTATCAACGACATAATCTTGTATAAAAAATTGTCCCCATGGAGTAATCGTTGTTCCAATGACAGCTATAAGCGTTAAGAAATATGCTTTTGAGAAATGAATGTTGGGCACAACAAGACTCTTGAGTGCAATTCCCCAATGTGGATGAGCAAGAATAGCAGAAATAACATAGACCAGATAAAAAAGAGAACTTATTAAAAAGATTTGTTCAAGCTTTCTAAAATTCCCTTTCAATACTAAGAAGTAAATGATAATTCCAGCAATAGGAGCTGAGATAAATCTTGGTATGCCAAATATTTCTCCAGCTGCTGCAATACCTGCAAATTCAGCGGCAATTGTCCCAATATTGGCAATAAGTAAAATGCCCATGATGAATGTCGTCCATCTAATGCCAAATTTTTCTCTAATAAGAGATGCAAGACCTTTTCCTGTGACTAACCCCATTCGTGCACCGACTTCTTGGGTAATAGAAAGTGCAAATGTCGTAAGAAATAACACCCACAAAAGAGAGTATCCAAATTGTGCTCCTGTTAATGAATATGTTGTGATGCCTCCAGCATCATTATCTGCAGAGCCTGTGATAATACCTGGTCCAATAATGGCCAGAAGAGGAAGAATACGAATAAAAGCGCCTTTAAATGTTGTCATTTCTATTGTCTTCATCTTCAAGGAAGGTGAGTAAATCGTCAATAACAATTACACCAGCTGGTTTTTTATCTTTATCAACAACTGCAAGAGATCTTAAGTTATATTGTGCAAAAAGTCTCATAATGTCTGAGAATGGAGCAGATGTTGTGACAAATTTCCTTTCACTAATAATATCGTTAAGAAGTGCCAAACGATCAAATTTCAAAAGATCTTTTGTTTGGATAATCCCATCATATTTACCCGCGCTGTTGATAACGACAATAGTTTCTGGGATAGAAGAAAGTTCTATAAATTCTTGTTGAAGTTCTTTAATTGTTGCTGTAGCAGGGGCGGAGAAAAAGTGCCCTCTCATTATTCCTCCAGCAACATCATCTCGGAAAGAGGACAAATTGGTTACTTGGTGGGATTTTTCATCACCTAAAATGCTTTTAATTTCTCTTGCTCTTTCAGGTTGCAAATCATGAAAAACGTCTGCAATTTCTGAGACATGCATTTTATTAATAATTTCTCTAAAAGCAGCAGGCGTAAGAGTGTCAAGAATAGAAATTTGGGTCTCATCATCTGCTTCTTCAATTGCACGAGCAGCTTGTTTCGCATCAAGTGCCGCAACGATACCAAGACGTTCTTTGGTGCCAGCATCTTCCAATATCTCCGCAAGGTCGGCAGGGTGCATTTTGCGAAGTTTATTTTGCGTAAGTTTTAATTGAATTGTCCCTGTCTCATAATCAAGTGCTTCAATATCAGACCAAGGCAATACTCTTTGGTGAAATTTCAATATACCAAGTCCGAGACGTCTCAAAATACCATCAAATCCAATATCAATACCTGCAACTTTTAATTCTCCGTTGACTTCTATAATGACGTCATTCACCCTAACAAGGCGTCTACCATCTGTATCGATGACTTGCTTATCCAATAAGTCTTCAGCAAGATAAAAATCTTTATGGTCGTAGGGAAGCTGAGTAATGTGATGAGACTTGAGGACTAATTTACCGTCGTGATATGCAAGTGTATCTGGAGATATTGTAAGTTTTTTTTTATTGTGTCGGATTTCAATTTTTGAAACAGGAGGATGAGGCCTATTTTCAAAAATAGCCATGTCTAAGATAGTTGCGTAGGGTTTTTCGTCCAAATAGATCTTTTGTCCAATGAGTTGACTTAAATACAGCATGGTGATTTAATTGTATGAGCCTCGGTACAAGGTGTCAATCGGAAGAAAAATCAGACACTTGACAATTAGCAGATTCGTATGGTAGAGTGCTAATACTACAAAACATTTATGGATAAACTTGTTCCAATAATTCCAATAAGAGATGGCATCATTTTCCCTCATACAGATTCAGTTCTTACCTTTGGGAGACCCAAGAGTCTTGCTGCGTTAGAGTCATCTTTCCAACATGAAAGAGTTGTGTGTTTTGTCTTGCAGAAAAATGCACGCGTAAACGATCCAACAACTGGCGACCTCTATGAAATAGGTACACTTTCTCGCATTGAGCGAATGATCCGAACAGATGGTGAGATAAACGCACAAGTGAGAGGACTTTCTCGTGTGAAGATCGTCTCCTATGAAGAACATGATAGTTATCTTATGGCACGTGTTGTTGAGGTTCCGGATGTTGTTCCGGATACGCCAGAAGTAAAAGCACTTTGCAATCATATTGCAAATGAATTTAGAAGAGCAATGAATTTGGGGAAATCTGCAGACTTTCTTATTTTCATGAATATTATGTCAGATACCAATCCCTCAGAACTTGCTGACTTGGTTGGATCAGTACTAGATTTAAAGCCATATGAAAGACAACAACTCCTTGAGATGACGGATGTGAAAGCTCGTCTTGAGAAAATTGCTGAGCTTTTGGCCAGGGAAATTAAAATTTTGGAACTTGAAAGACGAATTGCTTCAAAAACACAAGAAAGATTTGAAAAAGGTGCAAGAGAAGCAATTTTACGAGAAAGACTCAAAACCATTGAAAAAGAATTAGGTGAAGTAGGCGATGAAGCAGGAGAAGAAAAAGAGCTTTTGGATAAAGTTAAGAAAGCTGAAATGCCTGAAGATGTTGAAATAAAGGCGAAAAAAGAGATCAAGAAGCTTGCCCAAATGAATCAATTTAATCCGGAGGCTGGATATATTAGAAATTACATTGAATGGCTTGTTGATTTGCCTTGGAGTAAGGAAAGTAAAGATACAGTTGAGATAAAGGCTGCTGAAAAAGTATTGAATGAAGATCACTTTGGTCTTGAAAAGGCAAAAGAGAGAATTACTGAATATCTTGCTGTGAGAAAGCTTGCAGGAAAAATGAAAGGTCCAATTCTTTGTTTTGCTGGGCCTCCTGGAGTTGGTAAAACCTCCATTGGTAAGTCTATTGCAAAATCTCTTGGTCGAAAGTTTGTCAAAGTTTCTTTAGGAGGTATTCGAGATGAGGCAGAAATTCGAGGCCACAGACGAACATATGTTGGAGCACTTCCTGGACGAATTATTCAAGGCATAAAAGATGCAGGGACAAAAAATCCAGTCTTTATGCTTGATGAAATTGATAAGGTAGGAGCAGATTTCCGTGGAGATCCATCAAGTGCACTTCTTGAAGCACTCGATCCTGAGCAAAATAATATGTTTTCAGATCATTATTTGGAAGTTCCATTTGATTTGTCTAATGTCATGTTTATTACTACTGCAAACGTCTTGGATACTATACCACCAGCACTTCGAGATAGACTTGAGATCATTAATTTTGCAGGCTACACGCAAGAAGAAAAGTTCCATATTGCGAAGAATTTCTTGTTTAAAAAGCTTCGTGAAATGAATGGATTGAAAGAAAATCAGATATCAGTTACTGATGATGCTCTTCGATTTGTTATTCAGCATTACACACGAGAAGCTGGAGTAAGAAATCTTGAGAGAAAATTAGCAAGTATTTTTAGAAAAGTAGCTAAGCAAGTTGCTGAAGGTAAGAAGAAAAAGGTAGAAATCAAAGAAAAAGAGGTAACAAAATATTTGGGACCTATTAACTTCAGCGCATCACTTATCGAGAAAAAGGATGAAGTAGGTATGTCTACCGGTATGGCTTGGACAGAGGCCGGTGGAGACATTCTTTTCATTGAAGTTGCACTTATGCCTGGAAAAGGACAATTAACCCTCACAGGACAACTTGGAGATGTTATGAAAGAGTCTTGTCAGGCCGCACTGTCTTATATTCGTGCACGAGCAGATAAATTTGGCTTACCAAAAGATTTCTATCAGAAGACAGACATCCATGTGCATGTTCCAGAAGGTGCAGTACCAAAAGATGGTCCATCAGCAGGCCTTGCTATCACAACAGCTATGATTTCTGCCCTTACTAAGATACCAGTACATCGAACGGTTGCTATGACAGGAGAAGTAACATTACGAGGTCGCGCGCTTGAAATTGGTGGAGTAAAAGAAAAAGTTATTGCTGCACATAGAGCAGGCATAAAGACGGTCATTTTACCTAAGGAAAATAAAAAGGACTTGGAAGATATACCAAAGGAAGTTATTAAAGATCTTAATTTTGTCTTTGTAACTCATATGGATGATGTATTGCCAATTGCTCTTACTCGTCCAGTTGGCAAAGTGACAGTAACAGGAAAAGTAAAACACCCAACTGAGCTTCACGCACCTCAACCAATAACAGCATAAGTTGACGAATTGCTAAAAATCTCCTACTGTTATAAGTAATGCTAGAATATCGTCGTGTTGCAGAAATAGCAACATGGGTAGGATTATTCCTTCTTATTCCTGGTACTGCTCTTGGTTATTTTGCAGAAGGTAGCCTCCCTGGTAATCCCTTATATTCTCTGAAAAGAGGGATTGAGCAAATAGCGCTTACCGCTCAATCATTCAATTCTGATGCCAAAGCTCTTTATGAGGTAGAGCTTGCCAGTCAAAGGCTTTCTGAATCCACAAAATTACTTGCATCCAATGAGCCTGTCTATAGTTTCGATGATGTGTATGCTCAAATTGCAGCAGCAAGGATATCTATTAGTACCATTTCAGACCCCACTGAGAAGAAATTAGCAGAACAAAAATTAGTAGATACAATTTCTTTATATCAGGAACAACTTTCAAATATTCAAAGTGCTGATGCTAATCCGGTAAATAAGATTCCAACATCCACTCCTGTTCCTGCTACGCATACCAATACTTCTTCTCCAACAGCAACACCAACATCAAATAACAATAATAATAACTCTAGTTATTCCAATTCAAATGATAATAGATCATCTTCTAATGATTCGAGTAATCAAATTTCCGACTTTAACAACCAATTGCAAGATATTAAAAATAATTTAACCAGCCCAACGCCATCTCCGGAGCCAACTGCTACTCCCACACCATTTCAACAAGAGAATAATGCCGCTATACAAATAACGTCAACTCCAACCCCTACCCCTACTCCAGCATCACATTTGCCATTTTTCACCTATCCTGCTGATCTTCAAAAGTTTGGGAAGGGACAAAGAGTCACCATAGTTGCCGGAGTCCTAAATGGGAGCAAAGGAGATACGTTAACTATCTATGTTGATAACAATAAGTTATGTTCGGGTACATATGCAGCGACTTGTTATTGGACTGTACCCAATCATTATAATACTAATTCAGGATATTTTACGGTAACAGCAACTGTTGTTGATAGCTACGGCAGAACCACATCTAAGTCGATTTATCTCTACTTAGCTTCTTGGAATCAAAGTAACCATAATGGGGATTAACGCCAATCAATAGGTTTGATACCATGTTCTTCAAGATAGGCATTACACTTACTGAAATGGTGATTACCAAAAAACAGCGTTGCAGAGTAAGGGGATGGGTGTCCTGAGGTAAGTACTAAGTTTCTACTTCTATCAATAACAGCCCCTTTTGTTTGGGCATATTTTCCCCAAAGAAGATAGACGATGTGAGATCTCTCATTAGTTAATGTTTGGATAATAGCATCGGTAAATTGCTCCCACCCTTTTCCTGCATGAGAGGCTGGTTTGTTGGCAGCAACAGTAAGGACGCTATTGAGCATGAGTACTCCTTGTTGGGCCCATCTAGATAAGTCACCTGAAGCAATAGGACTAATCCCTATATCATTTTTTATTTCTTTATAGATATTTTGTAAGGAAGGAGGAAGGGTGATGCCGTCATTAACCGCAAAGGAGAGTCCGTTTGCTTGATTTTTTCCGTGGTAAGGGTCTTGTCCAACAATAACAACTTTCACTTTATCAAATGGACATAAGTCCATAGCGCGAAAAATATTACGAGGATGAGGATAGACGGTTTGATGAAGATACTGATCTCGCACAAAGTCAGTGAGATCTTCCCAGTAAGGCTTACTAAACTCAAGTTGAAGTGCTTTCTTCCATGAAGGGTCTAGTCGTATGTCTTTCATAGACTTTGTGTACCGCTAAGGGGATTCGAACCCCTGATCTTTGCCTTGAGAAGGCAACGTCCTAGGCCACTAGACGATAGCGGCGGATATGCGTATTTTACTGTATTTCTGCTTCCAGCACAACCTTTCTGAGATTTGTCATGGATCAGCTTTTCTTGTATAATTTTTCTACTGTGAAAGACTTATTTTTGTCAGTTGTTATTCCTTCGTATGATGAAATGGCTAACCTCCAAAAGGGAGTGCTAGAAAAAGTAAAATCCTTCCTAGACAAGAAAAAAATTACATATGAAGTTATTGTGGTTGATGATGGGTCAAAAGATGGAAGTATAGAATTTGTTAAGAAGTTTGCAAAGGAAAATACCTCTTTTCATCTCATAGAGAATAAGCACACCGGTAAAGCAGGAGCAGTCACCACAGGTATGCTTGCAGCAAAAGGTACATATGTATTGTTTACTGATATGGATCAAGCAACACCTATTGAAGAGGTGGACCATCTCTTACCTTTCTTCGAAAAAGGATATGATGTCGTTATCGGATCAAGAAATACAACTCGCAAAGGGTCACCATTTATTCGACTCTTTATTTCACGTTCAAATATTATTTTGAGAAAAATTATTGTGGGTATGCCTGAGATAACAGACACACAATGTGGATTTAAGATATTTCGCCATGAATCAGCACAAAAGGTTTTTGGTAAATTACGTGAATTACATAATGGATTTGCACATATAAAAGGATCAAATGTTGCATCAGGATTTGATGTAGAGGCATTATATATTACAGAAAAAATGGGGTATAAGATAAGGGAAGTTCCTGTTGAGTGGTTGTATGTCGAGACAAGAAGAGTAAATCCTTTAAATGATTCTATTGAAGGAGTAAAGGCCTTGCTTCAAATCCGACTCAATCAATTATCAGGAAGATATTAATTGTATGCGAAGACAAGGCTTGCTATTGTGGTTTTATTGTGTCTCTCTTTTTCTTCTTTTTTTGTACTCGTATACTCAAGTAGACTTAAGTTTGACTCTATCAAGAGCTTCGATTTTCCAAACTATAGAAAGGGGATTTCAATATATTGGTTATTTTCAGCGTCCACTCTCGACAAATATATTTCTTATCATTTTATCTCTTTTAAGCATTGGATATATTGTAAGTATTGTTCAGACGATAAAAGGGAAATTGAATGAACAATTATTTTGGAAAATATTTCTTTTTGCATCGGTAATACTTACTTTTTCCTATGTCGCTTTTTCATATGATATTTTTAATAACATTTTTGATGCAAAAATTATTACCTATTACCATCAAAATCCCTATATGCATAGTGCACTCGATTTTCCGCAAGATCCAATGCTCTCATTTATGCACTGGGTGCAAAGAACATATCCTTATGGGCCAGGGTGGTTAGCATTAGCTGTTCCTCTTTCTTTTCTCGGATTTCAATTTTTCCTTCCCACATTTTTTCTTTTTAAGATACTTATTAGTCTCTGTCTTATTGGAACAGTTTATTTTATTGGGAAAATTGCTCAAAAAATTACTCCTTCCCAAAAAGTTCTTTCACTCGTCTTATTTGGACTCAATCCACTTATCATCATTGAATTCCTTGTATCTTCACATAATGATATTGCAATGATGTTTTTTGCTGTATTAGGAACATACCTCTTATTCCAAAAAAAATGGGTTTGGGCTCTTCTTCTTATTATTTTTTCGGCGCTTATTAAACAAGTTACCGTCTTTTTACTCCCTATGACACTGATCTATATTGGCAGCCTCATCCTTCGTAAGAAAACACTTTCACCAAAAATGTTTCTTTATGGCTCAATTATTTCTATGGCTATTGGTACCTGGTATGTATTAACCCAACGCGAAATTCAGCCATGGTATTTTGTTTGGACATTGCCATTTGTAGTTCTCCTCCGAAAAAATGAGATCGTTATTTCGCTTATTGTAGGATTATCCGTTGGTCTTTTACTTCGTTATGTACCATTTTTATATCTGGGGAATTGGGATGGGGTAGCAATCCCAATTAGATTTTGGGTTACGATGATATCACCGATTATTTTTGTTCTTCTTACCATCTGTTGGAATAGTGTTCGCAAACTCTATCACAAATAAATTAACATTATGTATAATAGAATGGCTATGACTTTTCTTAAAAAATATCGATATGAGATACTCCTTTCGTTGCTTTTTTGTAGTATCTATTTTTTTACCCGTATCTTCCACATATTAACTCTTCCTATTTTTACTGATGAAGCAATCTATGTAAGATGGGCACAAATAGCCAAACAAGATGCAGCATGGAGATTTATTTCTCTAACGGATGGTAAGCAACCACTTTTTGTATGGATTGCGATGATACTCATGCGTATTTTCCATGATCCACTTCTTGCGGGACGTTTTGTATCTGTTATCGCGGGGGCTTTGACGACAATAGGGTTGTATTTTCTTAGTCTTACTTTATTTAAAAATAGATGGATAGCATTTTTGGCATCAGGAATATATATTCTTTTCCCTTTTGGTCTTGTGTACGATAGGATGGCTCTCTATGATAGTTTAGTTGCCACTTCTATTATTTGGGGAATTTATATTGAGGTTTTACTTGCAAAAAAAGTTAGATTAGATGTAGCACTCATTGCAGCTCTTATTGTTGGTGCAGGAATGTTAAATAAAACAACAGCATTCTTTAATCTTTATTTTCTCCCATTCACTCTTTTTGTCTTTGATTGGAAGCAGAAGTTCGTCAAAAAGAAGCTTATCGAGTGGGGTATCTATGCGCTCGTGACAGTTATCTTAGCGAATTTGTATTATGCAGTCCTTAGACTATCTCCATATTTTGGCATTATTAATGAGAAAAATCATACTTTTTATTATTCTTTCCATGATTGGATTCAGCATCCTCTCACATTTTTCCTTGGAAATTTACAAGGTATGCTAAATATAGTACTGACCTATTATGGATTTATAGGGCTTCTTGTGACTCTTTACGCTTTTGTAGTCATGAAAAAATTCTGGAAAGAAAAAGTTCTTTTACTTGCATGGGTTATTCCTCCTTTTCTTGTTTTTGCGATGATAGCAAAGATTGTGTACCCAAGATATTTATTACCCATGATTGTTCCGTTACTTCCTATTATGGCAGTTGGATTATATTCACTTCTAACAAAATGGAGAGTGGTTATCTTTCAAATTATTATTCTTCTTATTTTTTCTATTTCTTATTTGAGAGTCGATTATTTAATACTTACTGATTTTGCGCATGCTCCTCTTCCAGGGCCAGATCTTGCACAGTATATAAATAGTTGGCCTGCTGGTGGAGGAGTGAAAGAATCAATAGGGTTTTTTAGAAAGAAAGCACTTACGCAACATATCTATATTGCAACGCAAGGGACATTTGGTCTTATGCCTTTTTCACTAGAAATGTATTTAGTGGATAATCCAAATGTAACACTTAAAGGCTATTGGCCGATCGATACGACACTTCCGAAGGAAGTCGTAAAAGCAAGTCAAACGATGCCAACATATTTTGTCTTCTATCAACCATGTATTAACTGTACAAATAGACAAGAAGCTCCAAGAGACTGGCATGTCAAAGAAATTGCAAAATATCGACAGGGGATAGGAACAGATTATCTTTACCTATACCAAGTTCTGCCGATGAAGTAATATGAAACGGCATTTGTATTTATTGACTGTTCTATTGGTATTTATTCTCACTTTTTTTCTTCGATTCTATAAATTAGATGTTTTGCCAAATGGTCTCAATCAGGATGAGACAGCTCTTGGATATAATGCATACAGTATTCTTTTAACAGGAAAAGATGAATATGGGCATCATCTTCCTTTGTACTTTAAATCTTTTGGTGATTACAAACTTCCCGTCTATGTGTATTTAACTGCGGGAGCTATCAAAGTATTTGGACTGAATGAATTTGCTGTAAGATTTTGGTCTGCTTTTCTAGGATCCCTAACAATTATTGTGACTTTTTTCCTTATTAGAGATCTGACAAAAAGAAAAGATATACCGCTTATAGCAAGCACATTATTATGCATTAATCCTTGGCACCTTTTCTTTTCTCGAGTTGCCTTTGAGGTAAATGTTGCTAATTTTTTTATCGTTCTGGGAGTATTTTTATTTGTAAAAGCAGTAAAAAAGAATACATTACCTATGTATCTGTTTTCACTCCTTTCCTTTGGTATCTCACTCTATACCTATAATGTAACAAGACTTGTTGCTCCCGCTCTTTTTCTCTTTCTTATGTTTCATTACAAAGAACGTATCCAAAAGCTCTCTCTTGTTGCAAAGTCTCTCATTGTGGTTGTTTTTCTAGGCTTACTTGTACCATTTGTCTTAACTCTACTCTCCAAATCAGGACTTTCTGGACAATCTGCAGTACTCATTTTTAGTGGCCCTGCAAAAGCGTCTATGTTGGAATTCCGATCCTATATTGCCCAATTGCCAAGAGTTATTGGCCTACTGCTGTTTAACAATTACTTATTAGTAATTTGGTATTACCTATCTAATGTAGTCAGTTTTTTCTCGACAACATTTTTCTTTGTATCAGGAGGATCAGGGTCGGTAAGCGTTGGAAATGTCGGAATGTTTTATATTTTTGAAGTACCTAGTTTTATCGTTGGGTTTGGCCTCCTATTTAAAAATAAATATCCATTCTTACAATTATTTGGAATATGGTTTGCGATTGTTTTAGCAATCATTGGACTGAGTACAGGTGCCCCTCATGCAACAAGGGACTTTACTATGATAGTTCCACTTGTTGTTATTTCATCTGTTGGGTTGCTGACTATTTGGCAATGGATATGGCAACAGAAACCCACCATAAGAAAAATATTATTGGCACTTTCTATAATTTTGGTTGCATATAATATTTTTTATTTTGGGTTTTCTTATATTTATCGTTTCCCTATTGTTGCGGCCAAAACATGGAGAGCAGAAGATAAAGCATTGTCACTTTATCTACAAAAAAACGAAAGTAAGTACAACAAAATTATTATTGATACAGATGCTGATTTTATTTATACCTCGTTACTTTTTTATCAAAAGTACGATCCTCAAAAAGCAATTACTACGAGCACGTATGATAATGGTGCATTATTTGTTCATATGAAAACGTTAGGAAAATACGAATTTAGAAAAGTACATCTCGAGAAAGATTTGTCAATCTCTCATACTCTTATTGTGACAGGAGATGTGCCTTCAAATAAATATCAAATTGATCAAATTGGTTATCCTCCTCGTCATGTTGTACTCTATGTTGATAAAGCATTTCCTCAATATCCTGTGATTGATGTTGCATATAAAATGTTTACCAACACAAAATAATATGAAAACCAAATTGCTATCATTTTTACCTTATGTAATTGTTCTTTTTTTATCTATTCCACTCATTCTGCCATACTTTCATTCGGGTTATTTCCCAACACATGATGGGTTGTGGGCAGTGGTAAGACTTGGGGATATGTTCCGTGAACTTCGAGATCATCAATTTCCCGCAAGGTATAGTGAGAATTTAAATTTTGGTTACGGATATCCATTATTTAACTTTGCGTATCCTTTTCCTTACTATTTGGGAATCATTTTCCATTTTCTAGGGTTTTCGTTTATTTCGACAATCAAACTACTGTTTGCTCTTACCGTCCCATTATCAGGATTAGGAATGTATATTGCATCGAAGAAATTATGGGGAAAGACATTTTCAGGCATTATCAGTGCATTGTTATATATGTACCTTCCTTATAGGATGGTTGACTTGTATGTAAGGGGATCTATTGGTGAATCAGTCTCCTTTGTCATTTTCCCTTTACTTATTTTGAGTGTTCTTTTTATCCTTGGAAAACCAGAATCAAAAAAGTGGATAGCAATAGGTGGCATATTGTTGGCAATTCTAGTAACCTCTCACAACATTATGGCAATCCTTTTTACGCCAACACTTATTGCCTTTGCAGTTGTTATGGGTTGGAGAAAAAAGCAAGTTTGGACATCACTTCTTTTTTCATTTCTTTTCGGTGTATCCCTTTCTGCCTTTTTCTGGCTTCCAGCACTTTCAGAAAAACATCTGATTCTGTTATCAAAAATACCTATTGCAGATAGAAACTTATATTACGTAACACTTCAACAACTTGTTATTCCATCATGGAATTATGGAGTACCAGATGCCAAAAATGGATTTACATATCAACTTGGTTGGCCAGTTCTTCTTATAATATGTTTGGGAATAGCACAATTTTTCTATTTCTTAAAAAAGAAATTACAAGTAAAAAATTTTGGCGGATTAGTTACCTTTATCTCTTCAATTCTTATCATGGTACTTTTCCTCTTTCCATTTTCTGGATTTATTTGGGAACATATACCTCTTCTTAAAGAAATTAATTATCCCTGGACACTTCTTGGACCTTTGGGATTCTTCATGACACTTTTTGCAGGGTCTATGGGGGTAGCTAAAAATCGATTAATTCAAAGTATAATTTGCTTTGCTCTTTTGATGGAAATGCTTTTGGTCATGCCATATGCAAGACCAGAAAAATACATTACGGTAGATGATGGGTATTTTCTAACAAATGATGCAACAACAACATCTTCAACAGAATATATTCCTTTATGGGTTACAAAATGGCCAACACAAAGACCAGAACAAAAAGTGACCATTTTAGATGGAAATGTAGATATCTTACAAACCTCTTCTAAAAAAATACAAGCAACTATTACTGCAGATCATGACACAACTGTCACCATTAATACTATCTATTATCCCGGATGGATAGTAAAAATTGATAATGTGCAAAAAGAAATTTCTTATACAAATCCACTAGGCATTATGAAAGTTAAAGTGCCTGCTGGTCAGCATATTCTTTTAGCAAAGTTTGGTGAAACACCAATGCGACTTAGTGCAGATATAATAAGTCTTTTTGCTTTTCTAATAGCTATTTTTTATTTAGTATTGTCTTTTATTCCAAAAAAGAAAAAATGATGAAAAATCTACTTTTACTTCTCATATTTTGTTTGTTATTAATTGGAACAATAAAACCATTTTTCATGAATGGGTTTTTTACAATGCATGATGATACCCAAATAGCAAGGGTATATGAGATGGGAAAGGCACTCAGTGATGGCATGTTCCCAGTAAGATGGAGCCAAGATTTAGGTTATGGTTATGGATATCCACTTTTTACTTTTTATGCTCCTGTTGCTTATTATCTAGGTGGCATTATTACTACTGTGGGAATACCTGCTCTTTCTTCAACAAAGATTATGATGGCAATTGGAGTGTTTATTGCAGGATTTGGTATGTATTTCCTGGGAAAAAATTTATGGGGAGAGAAAGGAGCTCTTATTTCTGGATTACTTTATGCATATGCAACATATCATGCTGTTGATATTTTTGTGAGAGGAGATGTGGCGGAGTTTTGGGCTTATGGGCTGCTCCCTTTCATTTTTTACGGACTCCTCAAGATTAATAATACAACCAAGTGGCGATATGTGGTATTAGTTGCTGTTTCATATGGTCTTATTATTGCAACACATAATCTTTCGGCATTGATGATAACACCTTTTCTCATACTCTGGGCGATATTTTTAAGTTTGCATGTGAAGAATAATACAAGAGTACATATTTTTCTATCCATAGGACTTGGCATTATTCTCGCGGGATTTTACTGGTTGCCAGTGTTAAGCGAAATGCGTTATACCAACGTGCTTTCTCAAATAGGAGGAGGGGCTGATTTTCATGATCATTTTGTTTGCTGGCAACAATTTTGGTATAGCCCGTGGGGTTTTGGAGGTTCTGTCCCGGGATGTGCAGATGGTCTTTCTTTTGCTCTAGGAAAAATTGCTTTGCTTTTGTGTGGTATGAGCATAATTTTGGCAATTATTTCATTTAGCAAACAACAAAAAGCAAGTATTTTAGCTTTTCTCTTTTTAGGAGGACTTCTTATTTCACTTTTTCTAGCCACTTCATCTTCACAGGTTATATGGAATGTTCTCAAACCTATGGCATTTTTCCAATATCCATGGAGATTCCTTTTCCTTGCATCTTTCTTTAGCGCCTTGCTTGGTGGAGCCACAATAGCTTTCTTAGAAAACATGTCGGTATTCAAAAAAAATAATATATTTTCATGGATAGTAACAATTGTTGCCTCCTTTGTGATAATTGTTGTCCAAGTGAAATTATTCGTTCCACAAGAATATCTGACTACCCCCAATGAGGATTATATTGCTAAGTCAGAGTTGTCCTGGAATACTTCAAATACATCAGATGAATATATGCCTCGTTATTTCCACAAACCCATTGATAGTTCTCAAATTCCTCACGATATTGTCACGGTTATTAATGGGGTAGCAGAAACAAAAGTGAATAAGACCAATAAAAAAGAAATTGCTCTCCATCTTGACTCAGGCCAAATTCTTCAGATAAATCAAGCATTCTTTCCAGGCTGGGTTGTGCTTATTGATGGCAAACCTGCTTCTTTTCAGCAAACTCCTACAGGTATGTCAGTTTTAGTACCGGGTGGGTCACATATACTCGATTTACTCTATAAGCAAACACCTCCTGAAATACTAGGAGATATTCTATCTCTCA
>PRDT01000051.1 GCA_003173995.1 Candidatus Levyibacteriota bacterium
TCACTTCCAAGACGGATCATTTCATCTTGTTCAAAGCCAGCGTGTTTGGTTCCCCAGGCTCTCTTATAGAGAAGATCATCCATACTCGAGACAAAGACAACGTCACCTTCATCCTCCCAGCGAGCTCCACGTCCTGCCAATTGCTCATCAGACTCGACACTTCCGTGCTCGCCAATAACATACAGACCTCCCAGAAAATTTGTAAATTGATGCTCTAGCTCTGTTCTATGCTCTCCTTGGAGTTGAATGTCTGTTCCACGTCCTGCCATGTTGGTAATCGTGATGGTGTTAAAGATGCCTGCGCTAGCAATAATCGCTTGCTCTGTTGTACTATTTTCTCCTGTTAGCCAGTTGAGATTGCGAACATCTTTCGGTAGTTGACGTACAAATTCTTCAAGTTGGGCTGCATTTTCTGGCTCAAGTAGGTGAGGTTGGTGCTTCTCTAAATATCTTTGCAACAATGCGCTTTCCTGAGGGTTAGCAGAAGAAGTAACTACCGCAAAGAATTTTATTAATTCTCTTGTTAAGTACTCGTGAAAATCTGCTACATCTTCTGGAGTTTGGAAGCCAACCAGAATAGGGCGCTGCTTGTCAGAAAGAGCAGCTATTTCAGCTTCTCCAAGGATTTTGTCTGAAGTCTCACCCTCTGCAAGTCCAAGACGCTTTCTCTCAGCAGCTACTAATGCTTGGATTTTCTCCATACGTTGTTGTTTTTCTTCATCTGGTATGGGGAGACATTGTATACGGAATACTTCATCTGCAATCCATTCAAATTTCTGATCACGAGTGGCAAAAATACGTTCTACATCGTGATGCACCATTTTTGACTCTGTATGACGGGGGATCATAAAGACATCTGTACCATATGTCTCATAAAATTCTCTTGCTCCGTACGTGGCTGTACCAGTCATGCCAGCAAGTGTTTCGTACAGTGAGAAATAATTTTGAAATGTAGTAACAGCCCCAACTGCTTGGTCTGATGTTATTTTGAGTGTATGACGCTTTTCTGGTGGCAACTCTCTTCTTTCTTTTGCCTCAATCGCAGCATGCAAGTCATCTTCAAATCGTCTTCCTATAAGAGGTCGTCCACCACCAAGGGTTGCGGTATCCATCAATACCACTTCGCGCGATATTGCATTTGTTGCGGGATTCATCATTTGGAGGACCTGATAATCAACATCTTTATGGTAAAAAGATCGAGCTTTGAGTGCATTTTGGATGTAATAGAGAAGCGTACTCATGACCTCTGGATTGTCGACTAGGCCATTACTTTCTTTCGTAAATCTTTCTACCTCAGGAGAGCCTCTAAATAATTTCAGAAAAAGTTCTTTTGTTAAGCGTGCAAAGCCAACTGAGGTCAGATATGCCTCTTGTGTGACATAATTTGCGACAAAATCACCACTTGGCTGAAGCATGGCCTCTTTTCTTTTTACCAGGTGAGTATCTCCACGTAGCCATGCTCTTAATTTCCCATCTCGGATAATATGCCTCATTTGTTTGAAGTAGCCACCAGGGTCTGTTACTTGTCCTTCTTCAAGTCCTTCCACAAATCCAGCCATAAAGCGTGTCATTTGATTGAAGGTAAGAGATTTACCTTCAATTTCTAAGACGACTTCATCTCCTCGAGTTGTCTCATCGGGACCTGCTTCTCTGTGAATAATGAGTGGAGTTGTTGCTTGGTTGACCATGACGTCATCGGCCTCGTCAACCACTAAATGTCCACGTCCGTTTACTTGACGAATATCGTCTTTTGATTTGGCCATATTATCTTTAAGGTAATCAAATCCAAATTCAGTACCAACTCCATACACAATGTCACATGCATATGCTTGAGAGCGATTCCTATCATTTACTCCCACACGATCGAGTTGCTTGGTCTCTGGGTTATATACATAGGTATTTCCATCAGCTTGGATAACCCCAACAGTAAGTCCAAGTGCTGCATAGATAGCTCCCATTTGCTCTGCATCTCTTTTTGCGAGATAGTCATTGCGAGTTGCAACATGGACGGACTTGCCATCAACGGCATACATCGTGGCATTGAGAGCTGCAGTGATGGTTTTGCCTTCACCTGTCTTGATATCAGCTATTGCTCCTTTTTTTCCATTGCCTTCAAAAAGAAGTGTCGCTGCTTTGTACTGAAGTGGGCGAGGTTGGTAGCCTAAAACATCTTCAGAGGCAATGCCGAAGGCTGCAATAATATCGGGAAGCATCCTTTCACGAATTTGTCTCCTGGTTAATTTCCCCTCGATACATGCTTCTCGACTGGTCTCAAAGAATTCTCTTGCTATTTCAAGAGGGGAAAGCTGCTCTGGTTCTGTCTGGGTTTTTTGGCTCTGTTCATGAATGAGCTTGACTGCATGTTGCACTTCTTGCTCTAAGCCATCAAGTCCTGCAATGCGCTTTTCTGAGCGTTTTTGTATAGCAGCCGGGCGGTAGTAGGAGTGCCCTCGTTCGTCTCTTCCTGTAAATTCAGGAGTTGAATAATGATCTTCTTGCTCTCTTTTCATTCTTCCCATATGCTCATTGTACTCAAAATAGTGGGGAAATTATAGCAAATGTGTTATTTAGCAGGTATGCAAGACTGTAGAAGTGTAGGTGTATCCTGTGATATCTTACAGGCAATAACATTAATAAGGTTAGCTCCTGGGATCCAAAAGACACGAATATCCTTCAAAAAGCCATTTTCAGTTACTTTATATGTGCATCGTGTTTGGGAAGTAGTAATACAGTCCCAATCAGCATCATTAATGGTGACAGCAAGATAACGCGCGGTAATGGTGCTTGCTTGTTTGGGTGAAGGTGAAGCAGTAGACAAGCTCTCATCAAGGGAGTTAATGACAAGTTTGTAGAATTGATCTTTATTGGTATTCGGTTGAAATTGAAATTGTTGATTGACAAAAACTTTTTGATCGGTCGTATTCCAGCTCTGTGTAAAGATATTGCTGAGTTCTTGAGTGCTTTTTTGTTGGCTAGTCATATACGCAGGCTTTAATATTTCATTATCAAATTTAGAAAGATTATCATATGCAAGACTGTCATCATAGGAAAAGGTTTGAGTCTTTGTCGTCTTTGCCTGCTTTGGCAAGAAGGAAAGCCCTGGAAAAGCCTTGTCCAAAGAAATAATATTAAAGTAGTTAAGCAGACCAAATACCAAACAGACAGCAATAATCCCCATAACGACTTCTCCTAAAATAATCTCTGCAAAAAGGAATTTTTTAACAGGATGGGGAGGAGGTGGTGCAGGTTGTTGAGGCTGAGAAGGTGGTGTTACTTGTTGGACAGGAGTCTGTGATGCAGGTGCCTGAGCAACTGGTATTTGGTCGTATTGAATAGGCATATATCTATGGTAGAGATGCAGAGAAGAGCTGTCAAGCTCACATTATGGAGTTGGAGTAGGTGTGATTACTATAGTTGTCTTAGGGCACCATCCATGTGCAGGCTCAGCAATAGCGCATCGTGGTGATGCATCAAGACATTTTGGTCTTGGAATACAAGTTAATTGTGGTACTGGAGTTCCTGAAAGACGAGCCGATTTAACTTCACTGGTAAGACCTGTTTTGATTTTTGCAAAGTCTTGTCGAATGGTTGCAAAGTCTTGTCTTATTGTTGTTAAATCTTGTCGTACTTGGGTAAATACTGTTTTGGCAGAACCATCTGTTGAGGTTACTGACAAATTGGTAAGCGATGCTTTATCTGAGGCTAACTTAGTATTGATATCAGAAAGCTTACTTATTATGTCATTAAGGGATGCTTGTGCAGCGGTGATATCAACGCCTTTTGCTTTTTCGTCATTAAGGAAATTTTGAATATTTGTTGTAATGGTTTGAACATTACTGCTGACTGTCTGTAAGTTACTTATTGCAACAAGAAGCCTCTCTTTTGGTTCGTAGATAACAAAGATGTGATAGGAAGAGACAATAGTCTTTGCATCTGTTCGGGCTGTTGTGGCATCAGTATCTGCTTGAATCTTTGCCTTCAACGCTTGTAAATTACCAATAGTTGTCTGGATATCATTGCTCATTGTTGTTTTATCTTCACTTGAGAGGCGAGTGTCTTCATTGATACGGCCAAGAAGCTTAGTGAGAGCAGTAATACGTTCGTCTATCATTGTCCCTGCTCTCTGTTGAATAGCTGTCAGCTCGTTTGCTTGTCGATTGGCAGTATTTGTGACGTGTGCGGTAAGTCTCTCTTGTATTTTGGTAACATAGGCCCCATCAGCTGCCCAAACAACTCGGGTTGTGAGACCAAAGCTGAGTAATAAGACTAATCCAAAAAGTATTGATTTTAATTTCATAATCCAGTTACATTATCTTGTGATGCGTCAACTTGGTTGGCTGCTTGAACATCAGTATCTGTTTGTTGGAGTGCGGATTGGATATTTTGATCTGCTGCATCAAGAGTAGGTTGAGCATTGGCATTCGTAAAAGGAGTTGTAGTAGGAGTCGGGGTTGCGACAGGACCTGCGATATTTGTTGTAGCTTTGTGTTGTTTGGAGAGTACTACAAGAGGAACGATAGCCAAAAGGAGAATAACAAGACTAACAAGCGTGAATTTATATTTTGAAAAAAATGAAGGATGAGAAGCAGTATTTGGTGTTGGTGACATAAGTGTCTCCATAGAGAATATTAACTCAAAAGTAGCAAAGGCTTAGGTGTTTGTCAAGTTATAATCCCAAGAGATGTTGTGCAGCTAAGAAAAGATTGGTGATAATAGCTTGGAGCGAAAATCCACCGATAGGAAATGCTAGTAAAATAAGGAGTATAAAAATACCAAATTGTCCAAGTGACAGATATGCTGCTGCTTCTTTGTCTGGGAGAAGAAGTGCAAAAATTTTAGATCCATCAAGAGGAGGAATAGGAAGCAAATTAAATATCGCAAGCAAAATATTGAAATACACAATTTGCATCAAAATAAGTTGATAAAAAAGATTAAAGACAATAATAAGTGATGTATTGTGTGGTAGAAATGGAGCAACAAAAGTTAATATATGGATGAGTGCCGCTGCAACAATAGCTATTAGTACATTCGTAAGTGGGCCAGCGAGTGATACAAGTGCTAAGTCTTTTCTCC
>PRDT01000062.1 GCA_003173995.1 Candidatus Levyibacteriota bacterium
TCGACGAGTTTGGACCAATTGAGGTTGTAATTTCAGAAGACGTGCACTTTTAACCCATAAAATTCGCCTCATATCATGTATGTTCCACCCGACACGTAATTCATCATTGTCTCCTTGTATGCCAGGCATATTATCTCTCACAAACTCTATGCGGCGTTTTCGTATCTCCATCATATGCGTCGCCTCTTCAAGACGTGATTGTTCGATCCATTTCATGAAGCCCTATACTAATACATTTTGAGGCTAATTTCAAGCGAGCTAGGTATTTGCTACCATGTGTGAGCGAATATCTTGATCAACCTCTTCATGAGACTTTTTAATCTCTGGATGCATCTCTTGTAAATGCTTTTCTGCTGTTGCTGTTAACTCTGTAGCAGCCCCTTCAGCATCTGCAGCTTGGGATGTCATAACAAGATGATTGCATGCATCAAGTGGACATGTAAATGAATATGCCATATCTATCACCTCCTTATCAATAATTGTAGCAAACTAAAATGCAGACTCGGCTTTAACACCCGGACGAAGTACTCGGAAAGAGAGAGCAAAACAAAGAAGTATCAAAATAGCTCCAACAAGAAATGGCAATGGGATAGCAACAGTTGCAACAATACCACCTAAAATTGGCCCAATTATCATACCAATACTTTGATAGGAGGTATTCAACCCCATGATTGTTCCTTGAGACTTCTCATCTGTTTCTTGGGAAAGAATGGTTGGAATAAGCGTTTGGGCAACACTATTTACCAGAGCTAAGAGAAGTGATGCCGCGACAAAAGTTATGAGTGAGCGTGAGAGGAACATAATAACAAATGAAACAGCAGTAAAAAGTATGGACAGACTAAATGCTTTTTTCATCCCAAACATTTTAGACGCCCTCTGAACAAGAAAAGTCTGAGAGATAAGCCCCACAATACCAAACATCGTAAAAAGAATTGCATTTTGTGATGTTGCGATATGCAGGATATTTAATGTAAATGGCTGATATCCATAAATAATGGCGCAGGAAAAAGCCAAAAAGAAAATAAGTGATATCACAAAAGTCACGCCAACATTCGGATCAAATAAGGTGTGCCACATACGCGGGAAATCAAATAACTTTCCATGTCGCACCTCACCCATATGCTTATTGGTCTCAGGCAAATACAATGCAGTCAGAATGACTGCAATAAGGGTTACTATTCCTGCAATAAGAAAAGGTATTCCCGCTCCAAAAATAACAGTAAATGCTGATATCGCTGGTCCAAAGACAAATCCAAAATTAAACGCTGCACCAATGACACCGAATGCTTTCGCCCTATCTTCTGGCTTGGTCGAGTCTGAAATAACAGCAAATGCAACTGGTATATTCCCTGCTGTTAGGCCGTCTAACATACGAGCGATAAAAAGGAATATCGCATTGGGAGCAAATGCCATCAAGAAAAATGACACTGCTGTTCCGGCAATAGATATAAGTAGTAGTGGTCTTCTTCCATATTTATCTGACAGTCTTCCAATAACAGGTGTTGAGATAAATTGGCAAATAGAATAGGACGCAAATAAGAGTCCATTCTGAAAATCCGACAACCCGAATTTTTTGGAATATGCGTACAGAATTGGAATAATGATGCCATACCCAAGCATATTCACCACAGCAATAAGTGCAATAATAAAAAGAGTTTTGTTGTTTCGCATGAAGTACAATTATAACAACAATTAGTTTGGTAGAAGTGACTAATCTTACTATAAGCAAAATTTGACAACTCCCCACTATCGCCATACGATAATGAAAGGATGGGTTTGGTTGATAACATTAAAAAACTTCGTAATCCTCAAAAGGAATTTCCTGTGAGTAAGCCACCGCACAAAAAGATACTGATTATTGAAGATGAGAAAGCAATGGCTGAGATTCTCGAAGCGCATCTAAAAAAAAGTGGTTATTCAGTGATAAAAGCAGTCAATGGTGAAGATGGGCTTGAAACAATTAAAATAGTCAAACCTCATTTGGTTATTCTCGATCTTATGATGCCAATTATGGACGGCAAGACAATGTTACACAAACTTCGACGAATACCAGAATTTAAAGACTTGCCGGTTATAGTCCTCACCAATGCAGGTGACGCTGAGAATTTGCGCGAAACCCACCTCTATCTTGGTGCACAATTTTTTGTGAAGTCCAATGTTTCTATGGATGAAATAGTTGGAGCTATCAAAGAAATGGTATGAGAAAAAAGCTTGCACAACATGTTTTCCGACTTTCAACAATTGAGACAATTTCCCTCAATCTTGCCCTTCTTGCTGTCTATGTACTTTTTGGTAAATTAGGGCTTCTCTTTGCATCAGTCAATCCAAGTGCTACTGCTATTTGGGCACCTACAGGAATTGCACTTGGCTCACTTCTCCTCTTTGGCTATCGTGTCACTCCTGCAATTTATATTGGCGCATTTATCGTCAATCTCACAACATCAGGCACTATTGAGACCTCTTTGGCAATTGCTCTAGGAAATACTCTTGAAGGGATTGTTGCAACCTTTCTTATCAACAAATTTGCTAATGGTATTCGCGCCTTTAGTTCGATAAGTAATATATTCAAATTCGTTTTCTTTTCAGCTGTATTAGGGACTGCAATAAGTGCAACTATTGGTACCTCAACGTTGATTTTAGGAGGATATGCTGTTGTCGCAAATTTCCAACCCATTTGGTTTACCTGGTGGCTTGGAGATATGGGAGGAGCTATGATTGTCGCTCCTCTTCTTTTGGTATGGTCACAGAATTTTAAAATTCATTTTTCCTTCAAAAAAGCATTGTATTTTTCTTTTTCTTTTCTTTGTCTTCTTTTTCTTACTATTTTAGTCTTTAGTGGTATCTTCCCTTACGTTTATTTCCTCATGCCTTTTGCTATTTGGGTCGCTCTTACTTTTGAATATAGAGGGGCAACGCTCAGTAATTTTGTTGTCGCACTTATTGCCATTTATTTTACCTTGCATGGAATAGGACCTTTCACAAGATTTAGGTCAACAAATGATGCACTTCTCCTTTTGCAGATGTTCCTTGGTGTCTTTTCTATTACCAGTCTTGCCTTTGCTGCAGTTGTCTCGATTAACAAAAAAAACACACAGGCTATCCAGTCCAGTGATGAAAGATTTAAAGCACTTCTTGAAAATAGTTTTGATGCATTTGTTCTTATCGATGCAACATCACGAATTACTTATGCCAGCCCATCGGTAAAAAACGTATTAGGATATACACCTAAAGAGCTCGAAGGGACGATAGGATTTAATCTCGTCATCCCAGAAGATCGTGCGTTTACTGTGAAAGAGCTTGCCAAATTAGTCCTTAAGCCAGGCGGGACTATTACGATAGAATACCGCGTGATGCGAAAGGATAAACAAATCATATGGACTCAGGCAACTGGGACGAATTTACTTCTTGATCCCTTGGTGAATGCAGTAGTTGTTAATTTCAGAGATATAACAGAAAGAAAATCTCAGGAAGAAGAAATAAAGAAAAATGAGAAGCGATTTAGATCACTTGTTGAAAAAAGTGGCCAAGGGATTGCTCTTCTTGATAAGAAAGGGAAAATTATTTATATGACCACAACAATAACTGAACTCCTTGGATATACGCAAGAGGAATATGAGAAGAAAGGCAACTCTCTTATGCATCCTGACGACAGGAAGTCTGTTGAGAAGAAGTCTAAAGAAATACTTAATCATCCCGGAGCAAGTGTTTCCCTTCAGTATCGCATACTGCATAAAAATGGCACCTATAGGTGGTTTGATGTCTTAGTAACTAATCTCTTAGATGATGAAGCTTTACATGCATATGTTGTTAACTTCCGGGATATTACTGACATAAAAAATATCGAAGAAGAAGTGCGAGAAGAAAAAATAGAAGATGAAGCAATGTTAAATAGTATTGGTGAGGGAGTTATTGCAACAGATAAAGATGGAAGAATTGCTATTGCCAATCATATCGCCTGCAAGCTTACTGGCTGGACTGAAAAAGAACTTATTGGACAGTCTCTTGTCAAAGCTGTTCCAATGACTGATGAAAATGGAGAAAAAATTGCTATTAAAGACAGGCCCCTGACCAAAGTCCTTATGCGTGGGAAAAAGACTGCTAATTCAAAGTCTATTTATTACACAAGAAAAGATGGTACCAAATTCCCTGTCCAATTGACGCTCACGCCAATTATTCTTGAGGATGAAGTTGTTGGTACCATTGAAGTCTTCAGAGATATCACAGAAGAAAAGCAAATTGAGAAGACAAAAAATGAATTCGTATCCCTTGCCTCTCACCAACTTCGCACTCCTCTAGCGACCATTAATTGGTATGTTGAAGAATTACTTGCTGCCAAAAAAGATCTCGGCACCAAAAATGCGCATTATCTCGATCAGGTCTATGTGGCAAGTCATCGAATGGTTGGACTTATAAATGCGCTGCTGAATACGTCACGACTGGAACTTGGAACATTTGCTGTTGAGCCAAAAGATATTGATTTTGTTGAGAGTATCAGTCAAGTTATCAAGGATCTGACAGGAGGAGTCAAAGAAAAACAAATTACTCTAAAGAAAGATTATAAGAAGAGTCTTCCTATTTCAGCCGATCCTAAGCTTCTTGGCATTCTGATACAGAATCTCCTTTCCAATGCAGTCAAATACAGTAAGCCAAAAGGCACAGTAACCATCAAGCTCTCTCACAATAAAGACGGCTACACATTTAGCGTCAAAGACAATGGCTGTGGTATTCCTGCCAGTCAGGAAGATAAAATATTCTCCAAGCTTTTCCGTGCAGATAATGCGCGAAGTCTCGACCCAGATGGCTCAGGTCTTGGCTTGTATATAGTCAAATCCATTTTGGATGCAGTTGGTGGCAAAGTGTGGTTTGAGTCAGTAGAAAATAAAGGGACAACCTTCTTCCTCTCACTCCCCGCTGCTGGAATGAAACAAAAGAAAGGAGAAAGACAGCTTCATTAAAAGTTATTGCAATTTTTTTTGAAGAGGTTTATTCTATGAATGTGGACGAGACAAAAAAAATAGTACTCATTATCGAAGATGAGCCTCCAATGCTTCATATTCTCTTTGACAAGCTCTCAGAAAGCGGCTTTGCAGTCCTCCAAGCAAAAGATGGACAAGAAGGACTTGATACAGCACTCGCCAAGCATCCTGACCTTATTCTTCTTGATGTCCTGATGCCTCACATGGATGGTATGACTGTCCTTTCAAAATTGAGGGAAGATGATTGGGGCAAAAATGTACCAGTAATTCTTCTGACCAATGTCAGTCCAGATGGCAATGATGTTATTCAGTCCATTGTGAAGACCCAACCAGCATATTACTTTGTGAAGTCAGATATTAAATTGGAAAGTATTGTAGAAAAAATCCACGAAGTCCTCAGCAGCGCTAGCTAAAATGTCCAACAAAAAACCTCCCGAAGGAGGTCATTTGTTAGTACATTTTGAAAATGTATTAACAATTATACCATAAATTTTTAATTATCCAAAATTATAGGCTTAACGACCGTAGAGGGGGCAGGATTCGAACCTGCGATGGCTTCACTTTCAAAATGTACTACACTCCTAAGATCTGCTTTCTAGGATTGGACCCTATAGCCCTTCGTCCGCTTGTGGTTTCACCCCTCTATATTAGCTGTCTATAAAATTAGACAAAATATCTATTAGTGCTTTCAATTTCTTAACATCCTCTTTATTCATCTTCTTAAAATCTGGAACTATGATTCTTGCTCTACCATCTGACAAATTAATATCGACAGCTTGCATATCTTGTTGTTTTACAGAGATTTCTGGTTGACTATCAATTGTTAAGGGATTATCCATAGGAGAGCTCTCTTCAATTTTAGCAACTTCATTTGTCAGGGGTGTTGATTCAATGATTATGCCATTCTTTAGTAAACCTGCAAATTCTAAAGAAGACCGAAACATTTTTACAACATCTTGAGATGCTTTTTCTGTAATGCCATATTCTCTAACCAAAATATTGCTAAGGAGAGTTGGTAATGCTGAATTCCTATACTTTGCGATCAATGCATTGAAGAGCTTAGGACTATTTATTGCTTCTACTATCGCCAATTGTTTGTCTTCTGCAGATGTCTCTATAAGTATCCTATCTGCTAAAGCAGATAAACTATAAACCTCTCCACTCCTAACAAGTAAACCATAATAGACTAACGCTGCGGCTTTAGGTGCAGATGCACCCGTTATCCCTTGATAACCCATCCCTACCGCAACCGAAGATCTGCTGTAAGGACCAGATCCTAAATTCTTCTTTATTAGAGATGCATATTCAATTGCAGACTCCAAATCAATTGCTGGGTAAGCAGTACTTCTCTCTTGTTGTTTTTTGATTGTAGCTTCACTTGCTATTTGATCTACCATATTCTGTTTAATTATAAACGTCTATCGCTATTTTTGTCAATAAGGAATTTTTCTATCTTAAATTTGGTTGTATTTTTAAGATTAAAATACTGATTAGGCATGTTATTTTTATCAGGGTTAAGCCGATTTGTTTATTTTTTTACTAATAGGATTAGAGGAAATATATATAAAAAGGAGGTTAATATAACCCAAGTCCTTTGGCGCAGGCATTCCATGCGGACCAGCCGCGACGGGCTTGAAGCATTTTCCCTCGCATAATTTGTTCGTCACGTCCTTTACTTGCTGGATTACCAAATCCTCCTACTGACTCCCACGCACTTTGAGTAAATTGAATACCACCAAAGTATCCGTTGCCAGTATCCTCTCCCCAATTCCCATGTGTTTCACATTCTGCAAGTCTATCCCATACAGCATCCTGTGTCGGGTCAGCGGTAGGTCTGGGTGTTGGAGAAGGTGTCGGTGTTGCAGTCGGCTCAGGGGTAGGGCTAGGGCTTGGTGTTGGTGTAATTGTGGGCGTTGGAGTTGGTGGTCTTTTATATATAGTAGTAGCGAGTACTTCTTGCTTGGGATGAGGAGAAAAATGGAGCATAGCAAATCCAGCGATGAGTAACAGAATGAGGACACTACTATAGAGAAAGTATGACCAACGCGGCTTGGGGCTTGGATTTTCTTCCATGGGCGCATTATAGCAGAAGTAGATAATAGCAGCTTATTCTGTGAATGGCAGGCTGTCTTTAAGAAGTCTTTGTATCTCCTCTATTGGGACTTTGCCATCTAATTTTATTTTGATGTGTCTGATATTTTTCCCTGTCCCCTCAAGCATATCTGACTTGAGATGTGCTCCCCATGCCAGTCCAAATCCCACATGATGAGTACTGCTCATTATCATGGCAATTGGCTTCTTGCCGATGTAATACCAAGGGATACTCCACATTATTTTCTCCTGCACCTCTGGCAAAGTCTCTTTCACTATTTGTCGAAGCCCTTCAATAATTTCTTTGTGAGGCGACTGGATAAAAGCAATATATTCTTCAATCGTATTTATTTTCTTGTTTTCTGCCATATGCCTTTTCCTTCTCTGCCAATTAAACTTAACAACAAACCACACACTGCCCCAAAGAGTCCAAATATCATAAATGGTACAAGACGTGTAACAAGAGGTTGATGCCCTGTATATCCAGCTATCATAAATGTATAAGACAAAGAAAATCCATAGAGTGCACCGTTGAGTATCGCAGCTTTTCTATCTTTGGATAAGTAGCCCAGGAAAAGTCCTGCAAGTCCCCATGGAATAAGGGAAAGAGCCGAGCCAACAAAAAGGAATTTTGAGATGATACCGCCAAGGAAAAGTCCAAATATAAGCGAGATAAGTATTGCCACGCATTCATTATAACAAATCTGACTTGCGCTCATTGTAAACGTATATTTTTTTATGTTATGCTTATTATTGTCATGGCACTTATTCAAAATTACGATTCACTTGCTAGTAATGATAACCGCAAAGTTGCTTTGGAATTAGTCGAGACAGCATTCTCCTCCATCACCCCACCCAAGATATTTGAAACAGCATTTTCTTTTGAAAATAATGTGCTCAGACTGCAAGACCAGACATTTGACCTCAATAATTTTGAAAGAATTTCGCTTATTGGACTTGGCAAGGGTTCTGCTGAGATGTGTCGCATTATTGAAGAGAAATTAGGAGACAAATTGACACAAGGTATGGACATTGATGTTGTCGATGAGGCAGCTTTTCAGAAAGTGAAATACACCAAAGGCACTCACCCACTTCCCTCTCAAATAAATATTGATTACACCAAGCAAGTCTTGGAAGCAACAAAGGGCATGACAGAAAAAGACTTGGTACTTGTAGTGATATGTGGTGGTGGATCTGCAATGTTTGAAGCACCAAAGAATTTGTCACTTGAGAGACTGGACAAACTTTTTTCAGACATGCTCAAGTCTGGCGCCGACATTACAGAAATGAATGTGGTGAGAAAGCATGTATCACTAGTCAAAGGCGGCGGTCTTGCCCACCATCTTTATCCAGCAACAGTTGCAAGTCTTATTTTCTCAGATGTCCCCGGTAATGACCTCTCAACAATTGCATCAGGCCCAACAGTCAAAGACGCTCATTCACTAGATGACACCAAAGCAGTTCTTTCCAAATATAATTTGCTTGGCGATGTGACCGATGAGGATTTCTCCCCAACTCCAACTGATGATCATTTCTTTGAGCATGTCCACAATATTTTAATGCTCAGTAATCTCACGGCAATTAATGCCATGCAGAAAAAAGCTGAAGAATTAGGATGGAAGACAAGAGTCTGGACAGATAAATTACAAGGAGATGCTCGAGAAATGGGACAAAAATTAATCAGTGAAGCACAAGCTGGTGAGATACTGCTTGCAGGTGGCGAGACAACGATTAAAATTGCAGGCCGAGGCCTTGGTGGACGTAACCAAGCACTTGCTCTGTGTGCACTTCCCTTCGTGGATGACAATACTTTGCTTGTCTCATTTAGTACAGACGGATGGGATTTTTATTGGTTTGCTGGCGCACTAGTGGATAGTGATACCAAGAAAAAGATTGAGGAGATGCATATTGACGTCAATGAGTATTTGTCTGATGATAATAGTTATGGATTCTTCGAGCGTGTCGGAGATGGTATCAAGACCGGCAAACAAGAATCCAATGTTTCAGACCTGTATATAGTCCTCAAAAAATAATATGTTAGACGAATTGCATGATGCAAAATTAATTGAGCTTGAAGAAAAAGCAAATGAAGCTCGTCAACTCGTTATCCAAACTCTCCTTTCAGCAGGATCTGGTCATTCAGCAGGACCTTTAGATATGGCAGATATTTTTACAGCATTCTACTTTCACATTTTGCACCATGACCCCAAAAATCCAGAATGGGAAGATAGAGATAGATTAGTGCTCTCCAATGGACACATTTGCCCCATCCGATATGTGAGTATGGCACAGGCTGGCTACTTCCCAATTGATGAATTAAAAACATTAAGGAAACTCAATTCTCGCCTCCAAGGACATCCTCACCGAACAACACTCCCAGGACTTGAGACAACATCAGGCCCACTTGGTGAAGGCATTTCTCAAGGCATTGGGATAGCTCTTGCAGCAAAATTAGATAAAAAGCATTACTACACCTATGTCGTCACAGGTGATGGCGAACATAATGAGGGAAATATCTGGGAGGCAATCATGCTGGCAGGAAAAATGAAACTGAATAATCTTATTGTTGTTGTCGACAGGAATAATATTCAAATTGATGGCTTTACCGAAGATGTGATGCCACTTGAATCATTCAAAGCAAAATATGAAGCATTTAATTGGCATGTCTTGGAAGTTGATGGACACAATATCAGAAGTTTTGTTGATGCAGTCAATGAAGCCCACGCAATTTATGAAAAGCCAACCGTTATTATTGCTCATACCATTGCTGGAAAAGGTGTGGACTTTATGGAGAAAGATTTTAGATGGCATGGTATGCCCCCAGACCTTCAGGATGTGACAGGTGCTCCACCAAAAGGACAGCAAACAAAAGTTGCATTGAATGAACTTCTCACCTTACATGGACAAATAGAAAGTGAGCACCAAGCATAATATGTTAAATCCCAATTTAAAATTAAATGAGAAAGTATTTGACC
>PRDT01000057.1 GCA_003173995.1 Candidatus Levyibacteriota bacterium
GGAACCATTTGGCTTGCAGAACATCAAACAAATAGAGTTATCTTGATTGATGATAATGGCAATATTCTCAATGTGGTAGGAGCTGCGGATTTATTACACATGGGTGGTGATACCCAATATCCAACAAATCTTTGTGGCTCTATCTACGAGGGATTTAATCTTTGGGATGCTGGGGGTTCAATAGGATTTGATAGTAGTAATAATATATATTTAGCAGATGATTTTTTTCATAGGGTAAGTAGATATGCGCTTCCGTATACGACGCGAACGGTGAATGGAAATATTTGTTTACCTCTTCCAAATGGTGGACTTTTCCCAACTCAGATGCAGTATTTCCCTCCTAGTTTGGGTTATGTAGGACCTAATTTCCTCTCGATAGGTAGTATGGGTACTTCGTATGGTTTAGCATTTTTTAATGATCAACTTATTGTTCAAGATGAAAGTAGAATAAAGATATGGAATTCCTACCTTGGAAAAACACTCGGAAGTCCCGCCGATTTTGAAATAAGTGGGAATAATACCGTTATAGATGCAAATACAAGATATTTACATAATGCTATTGACGATGCGGGCAGACTTTGGATGTTTAATGAACATGGGCAGTTACGTGTTGACCAATTACCGTATAAGGCAGGAACAGCTCCTCTCGCTAACTTTATTAAACTTTACTGGAAGGACGATGGATTAGAGCTTACTTATCGAAGTATGGGAGGTATAGCTTTTGATAAAAAAAATAAAAAGTTATATCTTGTTGATAGTCCCAACAATAGGATACTTCGAATTAGCAACTATGGAGACTTTGCATCAGGAAAATTATATGTGGATGAGGTGATAGGTCAGTCATATAAAACAGGTAATGCCTGTAATCAGGGTTCTGGTTCTCCTACTGCGAATGGATTTTGTAATCCTCGACAAATAGTTTTTGATAATAACAATAATTTATATGTTGTAGAAAATACCTATGAGTGTAGAGAAGGAAATGACAGAATTAGTATCTTTCTTGCAGATGATCTTAATAATGCTCAAGGTATGTTTCCAAACATCGCTGCCAAAAAGGCACTTGTTGGGACACTCACAAGTAAAGGTCAATGTATGAATGCAATAGATGAACCAGGATCTCCTGTTAGTATTGCATTTAATAGCAGAAATGAAGCAGTGATTGGGGGAGATGGTTATTATAGCGATAGATCAACGAGACAATATAGACAATTATGGTTTTATCATGATCCACTCAATCAAACAAAACCAGATGGGTATATTCAATTACCAATAGGTTCGGCGGGAGAAATAGCTTTTGACAGTTATGATAACTTATTTATTCAAGATCATACGTGGAATAAAGTATGGGGTATTAATTTAGGAATTGATCCGACATGGGTATATTATTTTGACGGTCGACCAACACCAACTCCTATTCGTGGTACACCAATACCAACGCCAAAGCCTGCTACTCCAACACCTCCTGTTACTCCGACTCCTCAATCTACTACTCCAACTCCTGTGCCACAGCCAGGGAATAACAGTGTGACTGCATTTTGCTCTGGATACAATCCAGCAAAAGGCAACAATCAATGCTACTGTCAGCCTGTATCAGTAACAGCCAATCAAACAGCCTGTACAAATGGGGCATTCACAGGTGCCTCAGTTACCTGGAATGGGGCAAATTGTCTCTACTGTACATATACTCTTAAATGGACAAATAAAGCCGGTGCAATTCAGAGTAAAGACTATACAGTGCCCGCAGCAGATTGTGACAATAAGAAGAATGAAATCGCTTATTTTCAAAATTTAACAACTTCTATTTCTGATCCAAATGGCATATCAAGTATTAGCGTTATGCCATACAAGACCACCCAAGCAACGACTATAACAGCAGGCACAAGTTGGTGCTCGGTCCCTCCAACGCCAACAACACCTCCAGTGACTCAGCCACAAGGGACTCCGACTCCAGATATAGCAGGGGGAACTCCTACTCCTATACAACCACCTACAGTGTCTTTGAAGACAGCAACATCATATTGTTCAGGCTACAATGCGTCCAAAGGAGCCAATCAATGCTTCTGCCAGCCTCTTTCAGTCACCACGACCCAGACCTCTTGTGGGGTCTCAAATGCAACAGATGTCTCAGTAAAATGGGATGGGACTAACTGCTTGTACTGCAAATATACTTTAAAATGGACTGACTCAATTGGGGGAGACCATAGTAAAGATTATGCTGTGCCTGTTGCGGATTGTAACAATAAGTACAATGAGCTCTCCTACTTCAGGAATATTACAACGACACTCTCTGATACCAATGGAATTTCAAATGTGAGTGTCATGCCATTTGGGACAACCCAATCTGTATCGGTAGCGCAAAGTGCGTGTATGGCTCAATAAAAAAATAGGAATTAGCCTCAGTATTGAGGTAGCAAATAAAGGTATTATGCAGCGGCAGTTGCTGGAGTTTCAGGACTTGCTACGAGATGATCTAGTACATACCTTGCTAAGCCTATTGTACCCGTGATGAGTTCGGTCCTGGGAAGAAGCTTGTCAGCTAATTCTTGTTCGGTATCAGCTATTTCTTCTACATATACTGCCCAATCATCATTTTTATGCCAGTCTCTAACAACCATGAATGAGGTATGTTCTACTCCATCTTGTTGACTCCTGACTCGGTAAACACCGATTTGGCCTGCACCAGCAACTTGTAGACCAGTACTCCAAGGCTGATAAAAAAGAGTATCATTTTCTCCTATCGTATACATTGTTTCACCGATCATCATATTGCGAAGACGTATACCTGTTGGGACAATATTTGCTTGTTCAGCATCTTCACCGCTTATATCTTCCAGCTTTATTGTATAGCTTGCTGTCATGTTTGAAACAGTCTCAGGAGAAAGACCTAATTCCGTGGTAACTCTGCTATTAGCCTCAAGAGGAAAATGAATTCGACTGAGAGATGCGGCCATTTGCATAGCCTCTACAACAGGATCTCGTGGCCCCGTTGTAGCTAATTGTGCTTCTAGTCTTGCCATATGGCCCGCAGTATAGCACTATCTTAGTAATTGTCAAATGCGCATCTGATGTACACCAAAAGCTTATTTTGCTCAGTTTCTCATCACAGACATCGGTTCATTTTCCATAAAAAAACCAGGTTCAAAGCATATACCTTGAACCTGGCTGAAAAGAGAGAATTGATTCTGGACAAGCCAGAATGACAATCCTTTTCCTTACTTAAGCTCGACGGTTGCGCCTGCTGCTGTAAGTTTTTCTTTTGCTTGATTTGCTGTTTCTTTATTAACAGCGGTTAAGACTTCTTTTGGAGCACTATCTGCTAAAGCTTTAGCTTCAGTAAGACCCAATGTTGGGACTAATTCTCGGATAGCTTTAATAACTCCAATTTTGTTAGCACCTGCGTTAGCGAGAACAACGTTGAATACGGTTTGTTCTTCAGCTGCCTCTGCTGGAGCTGCTCCTGCTGCTGCTGGAGCTGCTGCGACAGCCATAGCTGCTGCACTAACACCAAACTTCTCTTCAAGAGCTTTAACGAGCTCAGAGAGTTCGAGTACTGACATTTCTTCTACTGCTGTAATTAATTCATCTTTTGTCAATTTTGCCATTTGTTCTCACCTCCTTTTATACTTTGGTTTCTTCTTCTGTATTTTGTGTCTCTGTTGGTTGTTCAGTTGCTGCAGGAGCTTCTTCCTTTGCTTCCTCAGCTGGAGCAGCTTCTACTGCTGGTTGTTCTGCTGCTGGAGTAGCTGCTGCTACAGGGGATTCTGCTTTTACCTCTGCTGGCTTTTCAGCTGTTGGTGCAGGTGCTGCTGTTGATTTTTGCTTTGCCACTGCATCAAGTGTCATCACAAATTTCTGCAAATTCCAACTCAATGCTCGATGGAAGCCTTGGATAGGTGCATTCATCATGCCAAGGAGTTGAGCAATAAGGACTTCTCTTGCAGGAAGGGTAGCAAGCTTTTTTACATCACTTTCTGAAATAGCTTTACCATCCAAAAGACCAAACTTAATTGTTGGCTTCTCCAAGTCCTTCATCATTTTTGCAAGAGTTTTCAGAGGAGCAACAATATCTCCATACATGAATATGGTGCCTGTTGGCTTTTGGAACTTATCTTCTTGACCTGCAACTTGATCACCAAGAGCTCTCTTGAGAAGAGTATTTTTGGTAGCTGCAAATTCTGCGTCTGCTTTTCGAATTTCACGCTTGAAATCTTCAAGTTGTCGGTGGGTAAGACCTTCAAAATTGGTAAAGACCATTGCTTTTGCTTTAGTAACTTTTTCTGCTACTTCTGCAACAATAGCTTCTTTTTTCTGTCTATTTGCTGATATTTTTGTTACTTTGTCCATAAAATAAAAAAACACTCACAAGGAGTGTCTTTGGCCGCGTATTGCTATTATCTAGAATCTCTTTACGCGAATTTCAGTCTGCTCCTCGGTAGGATTTATTGAGTAATCCTCAACCTACTGTCTTTGGATGTATGTATTATACCCGGAAGCTGAAAAATTGTCAATGAATTCTCTTTATGCTGTTATTTTTTCCGCTCTTCCTGCTGCAAGTTGTATGTAATGACGTATGTCTTCTCGTGTCCCTGCTGACTCTGCTTCTGCAAAAACTCTCGCTGCTGTTGGCTTGTCATCAACAAAATTTGGAGGGATGTCCCTCTGTTCTCTTAGCAGTCGCATATTGTCTGCAAATTCATTCCAAATTGTGGCAAATGCTTGCTGTTGTGGGGTAAGTATTTTTTTTGTACGCATACGGATGTATTGAAACATACAAGTTGCCAGCCTCTGCGTATTCATAAGCATATCGTAGCTAAGATGTTCGGTCAGTTCTCCTGCCCGAAGTTCAAGCCGCAGTGGAGACAACTCTTGTGTCCCTTCCATTCTCTCAGCATTTTTAACATCCCACGAATCAGATGTCTTCCGCTGTTGGGCTCTCTCAGCTGATGTATATGCAAGTGTTAGTGCATCATTCAAGAGAATAATATGATCTCTGAAATCAAGGGTGAGGGTATTGTGATAGGTAAGATCTGGAGGAACTCCTAAATTTATGTGCAGAGAAAGACGTTTTTCAGTTCCATCTATAAGATCATTTGCGCCAAGACCTGGTATACGAGAAGCAATACCAGCATGAACCAGTTGCTGTAAAATAACATTTTGCGTTTCAGCAGCATACGAGGGACGAGAGGCAATTTCCCAAAGATTGATATGCTTACCTTCTGTTGAAAGCTGCTCTTTACAACGAATACCTAATTTTTGTAGTGTATCCCTGCTTGCTTCTGAAAATTCTCCTTCTACCTCAGTTCCTATTGTTACAAGGGGAGAGCTCCTTCTCTGAGATTCGATCTGGGCAAGCTGTAAGGAAATATCTCCCTGGTGTTCCAGCATATCATCTGTTGGTTGGGGATTGCGCGAGAAAAAATTATACCACTGTAACTTGAGAGCTGTCCTAACTGGGGAAGATATAGCAAGACTTTCTGCGTATAATTTTGCTCTATTTTCGATAGACCCTGCGTTTATAATTTCTGCTAATAAAGGAAAATGTGGTCTGAATTCAGGCACTCTTTTATCCTAGCATACTTAGGTAATGGCTACTAACGCCATTGTTATTGCGACTTTCTTACGTTCACGACGTAGTGTTTTTACGCCGTATTGGGAAAGTACCCTCATGCGTGAATTAGTCAATGAAGATCAATTTATAGAAGCATATGCAAGGCAGCATGGAGAGGTCCCTCAATCCTATTATTACAGTCATGATGAGGAAGTTGAAGGAGCGTTGGTGACCAGTATTGAGATGGGATTTTTCTTGGGAAGAGGAGAAATTTGGGCTGACGAATCATGGAGACAAGTTACCTATCACATTCCACAGGAAAGTCAGGGTGAAGCGTTGGCAATGATGCTGGATTTAGGGACAACTTTTCCTGTCCAGCTATCAGTAGTCCAAGATGAAGGAGGGAATGTAACAGGGGAAACAATGCGACTTGTGGGTAGTCATACCGATGAGAGAGGAACAGCTGTTGTTGAAGGAATACTCCGTGAGCCAGGAAAAGTCCAGGAAGTTGTTTATACCAGATATCAGCCAGAGGATATGGTAGTACTTAACATGCCACCAGCGCCTACAAGAGGAAGACGAGACGGATTTAATTGATGTTGATGTCTGTTTTAATTGTCTACCAATACCATAACTCTTTCACTTTTATTACGAGAAATTATAAAAAATTATCACTTCATCTTGAGAAAGTGAGCCTATGGGAGAACTTATTTCTGGAGAGAGATTTACTGCGTATTACGTATCTCGTAATGGACACTATCCCCAGTCCCACTATCATCAGAAAACACTTATAGTAGATGATAGACCTCCGACAAGTGGAGAAATGGGTTTTTTTCTTGAAAGGGGAGATATCTGGATGGAACCACCCTGGAAGACGGTCAAATATTATGTTCCAGATCATATGCAAGAGGAGGCCTTCAATGATGTTTTGAGTCTTGGTCCTGATTTTCAAAGCTCAAGCTCACTCCAATTCAATGGAAAAGGAAGAGTTGTTGGGTCGCGAATAGAGGTGGTCGGACCATACGCTGATACAAGAGGGAGGCCAACAATTGAAGCACTTATTAGTACAGATGGAAGGCTCACGCAAGTCAATTATGTCAGGCGACGTGTCCGGCACCCACGCGAAAGAGGAACAATGGATAATTTTTCAAAAATAAGAAGAACAGCTTTGCAAAGACAAGAGAGGCAGTAATTATTTCACCAAAAGCTTTACAGCTGGAGACATTGTGGATTTAAGGGTTACATTTTTAATATTTTTTGTTTGAACTGCATCAAGAGCTGCGGTGATATTTGCAGAAAGCTTTTCTTTTCCAAAAGAGAGCTTTCCTACCATCAAATGCATGACTGGAGCTTTGGCTTCTGTCTTGAAATTCATTTGTCCGCCTTCAAACTTCTTTGCAACATCTTCTGGCTTTGGTGTGATAGTGCCATTTTTTGGATTTGGCATAAGACCTTTAGGACCAAGAATTCTTGCAACTTTAGCCAGTCTTGGCATTGCATCAGGTGTTGCAACTAAAATATCAAAATTGATTTTTCCAGCTTCAATTTCTTTCAAGAGATCATCTGCTGCTTTTGGATCTTTTGCTGGAGCAAGAATTGCAACTTTTGTTGTTTTGCCAGTTCCATGTGGCAATGTCATATGTCCATTAACTCCTGTTGTGAGGGTATTAATGTGAAGCTCAACACTTTCATCAAATTTTGCCATATGGGTCTTTTCTACCAAATCAAGTGCTTGGGAAAGGGAATAGAGCTTATTTTTTTCAACGAGAGCTTTTACTTCTTTGTACTTTTCTGATCTTTCTCGACCTTTTCCTGCCTTTTTCATTGGCTTTTTTGCTACCTTTTTCTCTTCTTTTACTGGCTCTGCTTCTTGTGTTGGTTCTGCTGCTGGAGCTGCTTCTTCTTGGGCTTTCTCTTGTGCTGCTTCAGCTTGCTTTTGGACTGCTTTGTCTTTAGAACGAGCTTGACCTTCTGCTATAGCTGCAGCAATTTTAGCCTCTTTTCGGGCTTTTGCTGCTTCTTGTTCTTTTTGCTCTTGTTCTTCATTCCCAAGAGTTTTTGCTCTAATTTTACCCATATTATTTTACTTGAATTCCCATACTTCGAGCTGTTCCGGCGACGATAAGTGCGCCTGCTTCGATATCATTTGCATTCAAATCTTCCATTTTTGCCTCAGCTATCTTTCGGCATTGATCCATTGTGAGAGTTCCGGCTGATTCTTTACTTGGTCTACCAGAACCTTTTTCAATTTTGAGCTCTTTTTTGATCATTTCAGCAACTGGTGGTTTCTTTGTGATGAAAGAGAAGGTTCGATCTTCATAAACAGTAATCACAACTGGCAAAATATTGCCTTTTTGATCGGCTGTTCGGTCATTAAATGCCTTCACGAAATCCATAATTGGAAGTCCGTGCTGACCAAGTGCTGGTCCAACGGGTGGTGCTGGTGTTGCTGCACCGGCTGGAACGTTAAGTTTAATAAATGTCTTGATTTTCTTTGCCATAATAGCTGCTCCTTATATCTTTGCGACTTGCAGGAAGTCTAACTCAACTGGTGTTTCTCGTCCGAAGATAGAGACAAGAACTCTCAATTTACCCTTTGCTTCGTCAATAGATTCGATGGTACCCAAGAAGTCTGCAAATGGACCATCAACAATTTTAACAGCCTCACCAACGGTAAATGCTGCCTTGTACAGTGGCTCATCCATCTTCATAAACTTCTGAATAGCTTCAACTTCTTTTTCTGAGATAGGGGTTGGTTTATTTCCTGCACCAATGAAAGCGGTTACACCTTGGGTGGTGCGGACCATAAGCCATGTCTCATCAGTAAGAATCATCTTCACGAGTACATATCCTGGGAAGATTTTTTCATTGACTTGCTGCTTTTTGCCTTGACTTACTTTGGTGAT
>PRDT01000032.1 GCA_003173995.1 Candidatus Levyibacteriota bacterium
CAGGTAGTTCCAAAGCAAAAGTCATTTTAGTACTTCCGGCAATTGGTGGAAAAAATGGCGGGAATCCTGTTCCACATCGTTCAACACGTACAATTACTTTGTATTTCTACAATAAAGATGACGACCCAACAGACCCAGCAACAACACCTACTGCTGTAAAGACTGGACAAGTCTCTCTGGACACGAGTGTCGGGTCACTCACCTATGGATCATTTGTGAATAATCCTGCTACAGGTATTGACCTAACTAATCTCACTGGAACATACAAAGTATTAGTCAAGACTGGCAGCTATCTTCGCAAACAGTTTATTCCCAAAAATGGCGATAGCAGTGCAACATTTACTTTTACCGCAGGTCAAGCGACATCCCTTCCCCAAATGACGCTTATTGCGGGAGATATTTATCCTCCGGCAAGTAGTGCAACAAGCGATCCAGGAGATAATACACTCGATATTAGTGACTACAATTTATTGGTGAGACAATGCTATGGAAATAAAAGTGGTTGTCCAAGCCAGACTGCTGCAGACTTAAATGACGATGGAAATGTCAATGGAATTGATTATAATATTCTTATACGAAGCTTTAAAGTTTTGTCAGACCAAGGCTCCCAAGGTGGAGACGGCGAATAATGAAAAAAATTTTAATCTTCTCTATTGTATCCTTTTCTTTTATTGCTGTTTTTGGTTATGTCTTACTTAATCAATCATTTGCGACAGGTTATTGTCCTGGTTATAGTGCTTCAAAAGGAATTGCGCAATGTTATTGTTATCCTCTTAGTGTAACCGCAACAAATGATACAAACGCCTGTACAAATGGAAAAACCACCTCTGTAACAGTTAATTGGAATGGAGCAAATTGTGCCTACTGTACCTACACATTACATTGGACTGATAATGGTGCAAGTAAGACAACGAATTGGACCAATAGTTGTCCTGATAACAAATCAGATCCTGCCTACGCTAACAATCAAACAACTATTACCGGTACAGATATCACAGGATCTATAGGCGTAGCCCCATTGAATCAAGGAAGTCAGATAACATCAGATACGCCAAATCAATGTCCTGCCCCAACAACCCCAACTCCAACAAATTCACCAACACCAGCTGGTCCAACTGCTACTCCAACACCAGGTCCTCATACCAAAGCAAAAGTTGTATTACTCTTGCCAGCAGTTGGAGGGAAAAATGGCGGTAATGCCAGTCCAGGCCGTCCAACCAGAAATGTTACTCTCTATTTTTATCAAGCAGACCAAGACCCATCAGACCCAAGTATTACACCTATCACTCGCACTGGAACAGTCCATCTTGATACGACCACTGGAAGTGGTACCTATGGATATTTTATCAATACAACACTTGATATCGGAGGACTCAATGGCACGTATAAAGTCTTAGTCAAATCCAATCAATATCTTCGAAAGCAATTCGTACCAAAGACTGGAGATAATAGTCAGACGTATGTCTTTACTCCTGGGCAGACAACAGTACTTCCAACCATCACTCTTCTTGCAGGAGACATTGTCCCACCTCCAACAACAGCAGGGGGAGATTATGGAGACAACACCATTGATATCAGTGACTACAATATGCTTGCCAGAGGTTGCTATGGAGGAAAAGCCACAACAAGTAGCTGTGCTAATAAAGAAGGTGCTGACTTAAATGATGATGGAAAAGTTGATGGTATAGACTACAATATTCTTATTCGAACTTTTAATATATTAGCTAACCAAGGTACTCAAGGAGGAGACGGAGAGTAGCATTGACAAGTAGCTGTTCTTAACGAATAATAATACTATGGATCAAAAATCAACAACTACGTCAGAAAAAACATCAACTACTATTCCTGTAGCTGAAGCTCCAAAACAAGAAGCAACAACGTCTTCTACTCCTCCAGCAGAGCCTTCCCCCTCAGGATCGCGTTTCCCTATTAAAACACTGTTATTAATAATAATTTTGGTAGCAATTACTGGTGGACTTATCTACCTCGCACTACCCAAATCAAAAAATAATTCTCAGAGTATGATACATCCAACCCCAACTATTTCACCTGCACACACAGTCTTATCACTTACACAAGGTACAGCAACAGGAAGTGGTAGTGTCCTCACTGTGGTAGCTGATACAGGAGTAAATAAAATTACTGGTGTTCAATTGGAAATAGCATACGACCCAAGTGTGGTGAGTAATGTTGTTGTCACTGCGGGAGATTTCTTAACACATCCAACAGTACTTCTCAATCTTGTTGATACTAAAAATGGCCGTATATCTTATGCAGCAGTCTTATCCCCAACAGCAGCTGCTATTTCAGGCAAAGGAAATGTTGCAACAATTTCATATACACTCGCACCTGCAACTGTTGCGATGAAAGAGACAACATTTAAGTTCTTGCCCAAATCAAAAGTTACTGAAGATAATGAATTGGATTCTGTGTTAAAAAATGCAAAGGATTTGACACTACCACTCCCTGGTGCTGATAAATTACCCACTAACTCACCTCATTAAGACTGCCCGTACTTCTCCAACTAGATAGAGTGATCCGGTGATAACAATAATATCTTCTGGAAATTGTTGTTGGATATTTTTTGCTTTTTCTAATGCATCTTTTACGGTCAGTGTCTGATATACTTCTGTACCTATCTTTAGATAAGAATTCTCTTTGACAAAATCGTACAGTCCTTTTCCTTCAACCGAAGGATTTTTTGTCCAGTCCATGACTGAATGAAATTCAGTGGTAACAACAGCATCTGCGATAGGCAATACAATCTGTAACATTGCTGAAATATTTTTCCCTTCCTTAAATCCCAAAACAAAAATCTTTTTTTTATCAGGATAAATTTTTTCGAGTGAGCTAATGAATGCCTGCATTTTCGCAGGATTGTGGGCTCCATCAATAATAAGATTATCCTCAACAGTTTCGAATCTTCCTGGGAAAAATGCAGTGCTAAATGCTGTATGTATTTGCTCTGGACTAATCTCAAACCCAAACTTTTTTAGCTGAAAAAGTGCATCTATAGCAAGCACCGCATTTTGTGCTTGATACTCACCTTTCATGGGAAGTAAAATTTGAGAAAGAGCACTCCCTTCTGCGTGGTAATCAAAAACTTCACCATTTTCTTTCGTGCTTTTTAACTCATAAGAAAAGTCTTTTCCTAAAAGTCTCAGTGGGACCCTTGCCTTTTCTGCTGCATCAGTAAAAATCTCAATGACCGATGGCTGACTCACACCAGTAATAACAATTGGCGCATTTTCGTCAGTTGAATGCTTTTGGATACCGGCAACTCCTTCTTTTGCTATTTCTTCTACTGTCTCACCAAGGATCTGTGTATGATCAAGTGACGTATTCGTATAGACAAAGACAAGTCTTTCTAATACATTTGTACCATCAAACTTTCCTTCAAGCCCTACTTCTGCAACAACAATATCTACTTTTTCTTTGGCAAAATAATAAAAAGCTAACGCAAGAAGAGTCTCAAAATAAGAAGGTGCACCAAGTGGACTTTGTTTCATCTTTTCAACTGCTGGAATTATGTCATTGAGTATCTCCACCAAAACATCATCCGGAATCTCAATGTTATTAATCTGAAGTCTCTCATTTAACTTTTGCAGATGAGGAGAAATCGTCATCCCAACTTTATACCCTACAGTTGTGAGCGCATGTGCAATGTAATATGTTGTAGAGCTTTTCCCTGATGTCCCACTGACAACAATTGATGGAAATTTTTTCTCTGGATTATCCAACAAATTCAGGAGATATTTCATCCTTCCAAGAGGATTATTAAATTCTTCAGGGATTCCTTCAATACGCTGGGCTTGATATGGCTTTATCAAATCTTCCAAATATTGTCTTGCTTCTGTATATGTAGTGACTTGCATATCTGTAGATGCGATTGTAGCGAAAAAAGCAGCTATAGGCAATGGAACTGTTGCACGTATCGCCTATACTGCTTTTCTCACTGGTAAAAAATTTATTTACTATTACTCACCCACCCCTACCACAACGAGTTGCAATACTGGTTTATTATTTGCATCTACGACAACTCCATCTGCGGTCAGTTGCTGCTGTACTTGAAATGCAACATTGAGAGTATGTGATCTTTTTACCTCATCCGTAAGATTAGTATTACCAGCCTCGTTATGTACATAAGGAGCTATACTGCTTGCATCAACAAAATCGTATGCACTAACTTCACCTGGTACGCCTGTTGGATCTGTCATTAGATATTTATCGACAGCTCCTGAATAATTATAGTTAGCTCCAAAAAGATTGTTGAACTTTTCGAATGCTTGTGTTCTTTGTTCCCAAGTAACCTGTAAGCCCCGCACAATAAATTGTCCAGATTGAAATTTGCTAAAATCTGGACTTGTAGCTCCTTCTGGAAAAATTGTCCTAAAAAAATCAGAAGAAGTGTATGCAGGATAGTTTTCCTGATCTTTCCTTGAAATTACGACAGGAGCACAATCAGCGAGAGCAAAAGGCAATAAAGCAATTCCAAGTGCACCAAGTCCTATTCTAGGAATAGCGCGCCTTCTCGATAATGAGCTTGAACTTGGCAACTGAACAGCTCCACTTTCACTAACTCCTTCTGGCTTTATTATTTCTGTCATTTACTCACCTCCTTTCAAATAGCTAATAGAAAAGGAGTATATGCTTTTTGCTAAATGCTGCTTGATGCAATTCTGACTAGATCCTGAGTGAGAGTTGTGCAGTATTGAGGATTACAAAGTAGGAAAAAAAGAAGAAGATCTACTCTAAATCCATATCCGAAATAACATGTTGCCCACCATATCCTTTATATGCCTCTCGGGCCTCCAAAGCTAATGCGGCTGCTTCTCTTGGAACAATGCGAACTTCAGTTTCATACTGCATGGTAGGTATTCCTAACGCCTCACGTGTATCATCCCCAAGCTGATATAACGACAAGTCACATCGAGCTTTTCCAACAATATGAAATGCACCATAAGGATACTGCCCTTGTCTCGAAGAATAAAATTTTCGCAGAATTATAACAGGAAGATCATCACGATTCTCATCATTTACTTCTACCCCTAATGCTTCAGCAACACGGAAAAGATCTTCATGTGATGATATCGTATAAAAAGGTGGCGTTTCATGCCTATTGCTATTAAGAATAATTTCCAATTTTACGCCTTTTGCGATTGCTTCATTAACGATTGCAGTTATAGAATCCTCTGGCGGGTAAATAGATCCTCTGACTAAGTCTTTTCTATCTTGTACAGATGTGAAAATTGCTTCCATAAAGGAATTGATTTCAGGATCATTACCTATTTTCCAAATTTGCATTAACTTATTTAATGCATGTATTTCATAAAAATCTTGCTTTAACAGCATTTGAGACTGAAGACTTTTTGGTAAAGCGATATTATATTTGCTCAAAAGGTGCAAGAAAACTTCTTTGTTCTTCGTCAAGCTCAATGCTTCTGACAAAGCTGTATAAACTGACTTGTGTGTGGTGGTAATAAGTGGTTCATCTTCCGCAAAAGCTCTTTTAAGGCTTGTAAGATCACCTACCTCTTCTAGATGTGGATTGGTACGAGTAATTTTTGCTCTATGAAGATAAGAGAGATCATCCATACCAAGTTGTTGAAGAATTGCTGCGTTACCTAAAGCAAATGCGTCTTGACTAACACATTGAATCGTAGCGTCAAAAAGCAAATTAAGATAGGTTGAATATCGACTCTGCAATACAGATAGTACAAGATTATCTTCTAGTTCAGCTGCTGTCTCTGCCTTTGCATAGGTTACAACTGCTTGGATGAGAAGTGCAGGATCAAAATCTCCATTTCTATCAATGAATATATGTTTTGCCTCTCCACTTTTGACGAGAGCATATAAATATGCTCCCAAAGGGGGTATTGATCCAACTTCAGTCTTAAACATTGCCTGAAAAAATTTAATATCAATACTTGTTCCTCGAGCAAGAGAAGCTACCATAAGTGCTAATGTATCTATACTTTCTGCGAGACTATCTTCTGTCCATTGTTCTGTCCTTCCTCCTGGTAAAATTGCTTGAGTCGGAAAGAGATACATGAGATCATGCTTTCGAATAATGCTTTTCATTTTTTCAAGTCGTGCTGCTACTAATGCATCTTGACCTGCTTGATCAGGTAGAAATTCATACATTTCTGGTTTGATAGCTGATTGCACAACTTCATATGCAAAAAGAAGACGAGCAGTACCTCCTATGTCTCCAAAACCGTCCACAACAAAACTCGCTTCGAGGAGTGCCCTATTCTCTGCAATTAAAACATCTGCAAATTCACTTCCCCTAACTTCTGTTCGTGCTTCAAATACCGGATGAGCTTCTACTCCACGGGGACTATTAAAAATAGCCATAAGAGGACTTTCCATATCTCTTCTCACAAAAGGAGATTGCTGCCTCGACAAGGTATCTTCAAATGTTGTAATGACTCTTGAAGGAAGAGTAATAACACCATTTTCAAGCGGAATACCCATATCTCTTGAGGTAAACTCACCTAGCTGCCCATATCTAGTCAAAAATGCTGATCGTTGCTCAACTCCTAGATGAGCCAATCCTTCCACATGTGTTGGTGTCTCTGACATACAAGATTATAGTACCTTATTCCTTTCTAAGAGTACAAATAGCAGGTTAAATGCCATTCGAATGTGACAAGATGGTATACTTATGGTATGCACGTCGAACCATATCCACCTCTAAGCCCTCATGCGTTTGAAACGTTTTGTCGTGAATGGGTAGACGTTATTCTCAGACAAGAATCAGGTACCTGGTTATGCCCACCTCTTTCGGCTCCATACCGAACAATTCTGCAATTTTTTGAAGATGATTCTCTACAGCGTAAATTATTTCGACAAGAATATCCCCAACAAATACTTGTCCATGTAGATTTTAAGCAACAAGAAGATATCACAAAAACAGAAGCTCTCAATCTTATAAAAGACTCGCTGTTACTTCATGAAACAGATATTATTGATAAAACCCTTCCTCTTTACGAATTACTTGAATTACTAACAACCAAACAAGAGAAAAGAGTAAGCTTTTTTGTTGAGGGATTAGATGGCAGCATACGACAACACCAATGGGACATTATTGAAGAATTAAGTTCACTTGCTCAGAAAAGCTGGAACATCCACATTCTGTTATTTTTAGAAACTGATATAACCCATCCTGAATTTTTTTCGGCATTTAGTAAGAGGACAACACTTGCACAAAATATTTTGTATTTTCATAGATATCCTCCGGCAGAGGCTGACTATTTTAAAAAATATTTGTCATACAATTGGAATGTTCAACTTACTTCAGACCAGGAAAAATGGATAGAAAAATTTGCTGGTGGGCATTTTCTTTTTATTAAAGAAGTTTTTCGACAAGTGGCAAAAAATCCTACCATTTCTTTTGAAGAATTAGATAACGCTGATATTTTCCGTCTGAAAGCAGAGGCAGTATTTTCTAATTTCCTCTCTGATGAGCAGTCAGTTCTTATGACAATTGCTAATAAGCAACCTATTCCCTCTGTCCTCAATCACTCCAAAAATCATTTACTCAAACTTGGTTGGATAAAAGAGAAAAACAATATATTTGAAATTACCGTACCCTACGTTACTCGTTATATTCTGGAGAATAAAAACCCTTCAGAAGAAAAAAACATGGATCCATTGCTTCTCTATACTCGACTGGAAAGAACTGTCTTGGACTATTTGCGAAGTCATGCTAACAAGCTTGTAACGCGAGAAGCAATTGCTGAAAGCATGTGGGGAAAAGATAGTGAAGAAAAATATTCAGATTGGGCAATAGATCAGACTCTTCATAAAATTAGAGAGAAAATAAAAGAAAGCAAAGCTTCTTATGAAATCCAAACAAAAAAAGGCGAAGGATTTATTTTAGTAGACAAAAGTTAGTTACTCTGTATAGGTAATTGCGTAACTAACAAACATATCTTGTACTTTTTTGACAATTGTTACAAAATTACCATTTTTTCCGTCTCTCGCATACCATTTTCTGTCACTTACTGTCTTAAGCCAGCTGAATTCAGGATGACCTGGGACAGAATATGTCTCGGGCGCGTCTTCCTTCCTTACTTTGACAAGAAATGTTTTCATATGGTTGCATTATAGGACTTATTATAAGATATGCTTGAGTGGTTCCTGACTCATTCCTGACTGAGGCTATATAAGCAGGCTATTGAGGCTAGCAAATTCTTTTGTAGACAAATTGACGAGATGAGAAAGCATTTCAGCTACCTTTCCTTTTGAACAGCACTTCTGATGGATATTGGCAACGATATCAGTAATAGCGTGCAATTCGTCCCAGGCAACATGAGTTGGCCAAAAAAAAGACCAACCGTTGTCGGTTGGTCTTGCAAATCGCAGATGCGATCTGTATTTGTGTCGCTTATATTGCGACTGGTCCAAATGTTGTAGCAACGTGAGCAATAGTTCTTTGTCCTGCCCAAGGATTGTTTGCGTGGATGGTAATATCATCCAACTTAGTATAGATCGTCTTTTCGACCTTTACTTGAATTTTTACTGACGAATTACTGACAGGTTGCAGATTTTGTAAGACGAGCGTATAATAAGGCTACAAACGTGTAAACGTTTTTCTTTTTTTTATGGCACATACATGCGACGCATTGGTAGTTAGTTGTATAGACTTCAGATTCCAAAAGTACATTCGTAATTGGCTTGATACCAACATGGCAGACAAGACATTTGATTATGTTGGATTTGCTGGCTGCGTAAAAGACTTAGATACTATTCTCAAACAAATTGATATTTCTGTACGCCTTCATACTATCAACGAAGTTATTCTTATGAACCACGAAGAATGTGGCGCTTATGGAATAGAAAGTACCCCGGAAAACCACGCGAGGGATCTTAAAAAAGCAAAAGATATAATCTCGCAGAAATATCCCCACTTACAAATAAGAATCTTCTATCTGCATCTTGATGGCCAGTTTGAAGAAATTAAGTAATTTGTCTCCAATTTGTCAGGCACTACTTACGATACTCTTTCCCATTTACCATTTGCTCCCTATTGTAAGTGAGCATACTGCAAAAGTATGGAAACGACCAGCCAACCGCTCGATTTTTACCAAAATGTTCTTGATTTGTTTGTCACAAAAAAATTGCCATTTATGGTAGCGGGGACCTATGCATTTACTGCATATACTGGGATTGAGCGCCCGACAAAGGACTTTGACATTATGACCGCCCATGAAGACTATCCTGCACTCTTGAAGGCAGCAACTGAGGCAGGCTACCGGACAGAACTTCTTGACCCTAATTGGATAGCCAAAATTTATCAGGACCGTGAGAGTGAACCCTTTGTGGATATCGTATTTTCCGAGCGAAATGGCCTTCATCGAGTCAGCAGTAGTTGGTTCCCCCACACCCGAACGGGAAAAGTCCTCGAGCGAGAAGTAGCGCTTATGCCTGTTGAGGAAATGATACGTTCTAAGGCATATATTCAATTTAAAGATAAATATGACGGAGCTGATGTTATTCATTTAATACTTTTGTATGGCAAATCACTTGACTGGCAATTTCTACTGACGTCTATGAATCCACATTGGCAGCTTCTTTTTGCCCATATTCTGAATTTTTGTTTTGTGTACCCATCCGAGAGAGATGCTATCCCACAATGGGTAATTAACGAGCTTGTTTCGCGTACTCAAAGAGAATTCTCAACTGCTCCCCCTGAGGAAAAAATCAGTAGAGGCCTTCTTATCTCTTCACAATACTCTGTTGGCATTGAGAAATGGGGGTTTAAGCCTGTCCATAAATTAAAATGAAAAAACAATTCAGGATTGCCGCTCTTGGAGACTTACACGTGACTGAAACCTCACAAGGAGT
>PRDT01000044.1 GCA_003173995.1 Candidatus Levyibacteriota bacterium
AACCCAATAATTTCGTGAATATTATCTCGTGCAGCCTGGGCAATCGTCTCAATATTTCCTTCAGGTGTTAGTACGCGAGAACTGAGTTCTTGGTACATGGTATATAAGAGGTATTGAATAGACTCTACAGCAGGTCTCTCAAGTCTAATTCGATCGTCAAACCAATTAAGTGCGGTTGCAACAGCAGGATAATCACGGAGGAATTCAGTAGTTCTTCTTGCACCTTCTTCTACAGCGGACATGGTCATTGTTATAGCACAGGATTGGTAAAAATGCAATAATCTTTGGAGTCGGGGTGCTGGGAATTGAACCCAGTGTCTCTGCGTCCCGAACGCAGCGTGATACCGATTCACTACACCCCGTAAGTGCGTCCCTGAGAGGAGTCGAACCTCCGATCTTGCCCTTAGGACGGGCCTGCTCTATCCAACTGAGCTACAGGGACATTACGTTGTATTCTACCATAGAAATGGGTGTTTTAATTTGTTGGGGGAGTAGGGGGTCTAAAGACCTGAGGATTGAGGAAAAGTCTCACAGCGTTGGTATTGGCATAATAGTCAACTCCAACTCCAGGAATATTTGTAGCCAAACTGTGAATTCGACTCGTGCGTTCAACTGTTGTATGTGAATGAGGATGCAGCCTTCCCCTTGAAATCCGTTCACCATTTGCAATAGTTTCATATAAACGAGCCATCCCTTTGTCAAAATTTTGTTCTTCTGGAGCAAGTTGAATCCCCAAACTATCAAAAACACCCAATACGTCTCGTAAAATTCGAAAGGTTAGTTCATGAGAAGGCACAACATCTCGTTGGTCTAGTCTATCGAGGGTAATACCCATAAGCTCAAGGTGAGGGTAGTATCTACCATTTTCTTTTTTTACGAGCTCATCAGGGTACATGCCAACCATTTCTTCGAGTGATTGACCTGATTGGAGAGCTATTATCCCTCTTTGCTCCCATTTTGCAGCAAACTCTCTCAGTCTTTCAGTATGAACATTTATAGCAAATTGATCATCATCATCACTTCCAGCTCGAAGTCCCTCTAGACGAGAAGTGAGAGTACTAGCAATTTCCGGCATGAGAAGAGTTTCTTCAGCTCTTCGGTTCTCTTTAAGCCCTATTAATTCACCCCAGTCCATATCCATTACTATAGCATAGATTCACCAGTCACCAAACTTCCTGCTATACTATTCTTATGACTCGTCAGGAAATGATCCGCTATTTGGTGCTTCGTAGTATTGGGAATTTTTTGGTGTTGTTTGCTATTTTTGGAGTACTCGCAACATTTGGTCCAGCACTTTTCTTTGAAGTGAGATTTCGGGTCCAGCAATTTCAGGGAGTGAAATATGTTGTAGCTGATCCGACTAAGACAACGTCACCATTGGGTGAGCTTGTCAAAAAGTATAGCGGTAAAGAAGCAAGTCTTTTTTCCTTTGGTGCATTTGGTGACAAGACGCAAGTTTTGATACCAAATGATACGAATTTTAGTATTGTGATACCAAAAATTGGTGCAAATGCAAAAGTGTTTGCCAACACAGATCCGATTAGTGAAGACAATTATTTGCCAGTCCTCAAAAAGGGAGTTGCCCATGCTGCAGGGACGGCTCTGCCAGACCAGAAAGGTACTGTCTATATGTTTGCCCATTCCACAGATGCCTGGTGGGATGTAGGTCTTTATAACGCAATTTTCTACCTGCTCAAAGACATGAGTGTAGGAGATGACATTCATCTTTTTTACAAAGGCAAGCGGTATGATTACCGGGTGACAGAAAATAAGATCTCAGAAGCTAATGATGTGAGCTATATAACACACGCTCGTCAAACTCCCAATCAGTTAGTACTTCAGACTTGTTGGCCTCCTGGGACCACATGGAAGAGGATTATTGTAACTGCAAAGCCAATATAGACCATTATGCAGGTTGGGGAATATCAGCAACGCCTTCTGGTAGGTGTCCGAAAATCTGCACAACATCTGGTTGAATTCCTTCTCTTGTTTCGCCAGGCACGTAATGTAACTGCTCATGAGCGAGTGGTGCTATCTCAGCGATAATATGATGAACTCTGTTGTACTCTCCAGCAAATCCTTCACCGTTGTCTGTCCTATCATCTGCAATTGTGAGAAAAAGTAATTGTTCTTCATGCGCTTGTCCTGACCTGGTATCAACCATAGTTAGCTGCTCATAATCAATTCGACCTTGGTCTATTCCACGTCGACTTGCTGTCTCAGATCCGGTTGCTCGAATAATATAGACTCCTTCAGGAATATCAGGTAAAAGGGTCAGCATCAATCCAAGAGCGTTGGGATTATTTCTATCTCGTGAGTTGATAAAATCTGGATGCGTAGCTGCAACAAGTCCTTTTACAGCGAGTGCTGCTTGCATCATTGGCTGCACGGCTGCTGCATCCTCATAAGGGTACCAGCTCCAATCCTGTCCATTTGTTGGAGATGTATGAATATTGGTTCCCATAATATCACTCCAAAACCATATAGAGTTGGGTCTGCCCATATCCACTAACGTTTTTGTATGTAATTCTCTTAAAAGATCATTGACTGAGAAGGCGGTTGGCTGTTCTCCTTGAGCCTCAATCAGATTAGTGACTGCCGTTGCAATTGGTGTGTCTGCAAATCTTCTGACTATGCTGTCAGCAAAGCCCCTCCTAAAAAAAAGCCCATCATGTATGCCTTGCTCAAGAAGGGTAGGATTTGGAAATCTTGCAAAAAGTTCGGCTGCGCCAGGCATATAAGCGCAGATAGTATCATATTAATTCTAAGTTTTCAAGATTGATAGATGAATAATGGAAAAGGATATATTGCTAGTTTTGCTCACAATGAGCAATTGTCATTATCAGAAGTCCTTATTTCAGCTCGATGGTGTAGAGGTTAGGCATGATGTCAGGATTATTCAAATCAGTTAAAATAACCACTTTCTGGCCATTCACCCATGGAAAGACGTAGCCGTCAATAAATGGACCTGCATAGACTGTGGTTGGGTTGAGGTTGTCATAATCAAGCATAACAATTCGCTTATCGTGCACATAAATCAAATGCTTTGAGTCAGGAAGCCAGGTCAATTTGTAATCAACCCCAAATTCTTTATCAGCTGGGGCAATCAAAAAATTCTTATCTTCTTTAATGTCATAAACATAGACAGATTTATTCTGGAGTGTTCGCTGCTCAGGTGTTGAGTCTGTCCCTGGAAGTGGGGGAGTAATAATAGTTGGCATTGTTGCTGATGAGCTTGCTTGATAAAGAATCTTGGTCTCATCTGGTGACCAAGCCAAAATATTCCAATTATCATTAACAAATTTTGAAAGAACAGGTCGAAGTGTTGCTACATCAGCAGCATTTTTTTGTTGAATCTGCTTATCCCAAGTAGGCTTGATAGATGTTGCAAATGTCTCAGTGACATCTTGAGGGGAAGAATTAAATCCACCAGCTGAGAGAAGGTAGAGTGTTGGTCTTGCAGGGTTTGCTGAAGGAATTGAAGCTAAAATATTCTGTCCATCAGGAGACCAAGTCAAATTCGCTGTTGAGAAAGGAGCAATAGTATCATCAGCAATTTGGGTGGAAGCACTTTGAAGCGTCAAAAGAGTACGTGCAGACATATCAAGCACATAGACACCATTTTTTCTTGCTGATTGGGAGGCAACTGTGTAGGCAAGTTTGGTGAATGAAGGGTCAATGGTTGGTTTATCAACTCCGGAGTCGGTAATGTTCTCAAGTTTTGGTGCTAATGGGAAAAGCGTTGCATCTGCTTTTGTGACAACTTCTTTTTGAATAGTTATTTTTTTCTTCCAAGAAAAGTATCCATCTTTTTTGATTTCGACAGTATACGTGCCAGGGGAAAGATTAATAGTATTGTTCGTAGCAGTTGAAAGGTGATCGTTGATAAAGACTTCAGCGCCATCTGGAGTACTGGTGGTGACGAGCAGTCCTGTTCCCATGACTTGGGGACCACCTTGACCAAAGCCAAATCGATAGCCTTCGCCATATAACACCACGCCAATTGTCCCAAGAGCCAAAAAGAGAAGAATAGCAAATGATATTAGGAGTTGCTTTCTCATGGCTCTTATTATACTGCTAGTATTTAACCCTTGCAAGACAAGTACGCCCTCTTTATAATCTAAGTATCAAGGCAAGCAGGTCAAATTGATCTGGATGAGTTATCTTTTGATATAGTTACTGCAAGCCCTTTGCAGTCTGCTTGATAAAAGGAGTACAATCAATTTATGTTATCCAAACGTGTTGGTATTGACCTAGGTACTGCAAATACGCTCGTATATCTTGCAGGTGAGGGAATTGTGCTCAACGAGCCTACTGTTGTTGCTGTTACTGCTGAAGAGAATAAAGTTGTGGCGGTTGGCAAAGAAGCAAAGGATATGCTAGGACGTACTCCAGGCAATATTGTAGCACAAAGACCTCTTAAAGACGGTGTTATCGCTGATTACACCATCACTGAGGCCATGCTGTCTTATTTCATCGACAAAGCCTGCGGCAAATCTCGCTTTTTCAAACCTGAAGTCATGATATGTATCCCATCAGGTGTGACCCAGGTTGAGAGAAGAGCTGTTTTAGACGCTACTCTGGCAGCTGGAGCACGAACAGCCTATCTTATTGACGAGCCCTTGGCTGCTGCAATAGGAGCCAAAATCCCTATAGCTCAAGCTGCAGGACATATGGTTGTTGATATTGGTGGAGGCAGTACTGAGGCTGCGGTTATCTCCCTTGGTGGTGTTGTAGTCCACAATTCAGTAAGGATTGCTGGAAATAAGATAGATGAGGCTATTGCAAATTACGTCAAGAAGAAATTTAACCTTCTCATTGGTGAGCGCTCTGCTGAGGAAATTAAAATCACTATTGGTAATGCCTTTATTACAGATGAAAAGAAGTCTGAAGTGAGGAAAATGGAGATAAGAGGGAGAGATAGCATTACCGGCCTTCCTCGTACTATTGAATTAAGTGAGGTCCAGGTCAATGAAGCCATCAAGCCGATACTTATGGATATGATAACTGGAATTAAGAAGGTTTTGGAGGACACACCACCAGAGCTGGCAAGTGACATTATTGATAAAGGAATTGTCATGAGTGGGGGGACATCTCTCTTGTATAACTTTGATAAGCTTATGACGCATATGACAGGTGTTCCATGTCACGTTGCAGAGGATGCACTTTTGTGTGTTGTACGCGGCACAGGGGTAGCACTTGAAAACATTGAACTCTACAAAAGAAGTATTTCCAAAAAATAGGCCAAAAATGTCTTTTGAGGCTACAAGATCCTGTAAAAGCATTTTCACAATTTGAATTTTCACGGAAATATGAGGAAAAGGGAAATAATCACAAGATCTATAGTAATAGAAAATACATGAGCAAAATTTCATCCATATTCTCAAAGCTACTTGATAATATCTAGCCTCAATATATGAATACAAAAAATAGTCAAAAAGTTAAAAGTGAAGAAAATGAAAATTCAAAAAAAGAGTCTTCTAGTAGTGAGCAAGGATTAGTGAAAAATCAATTGTTTGATGTTGGCATTACTAATGATACTAAAAAAAATATCCTAGAGTTTGTTATAAAAAGTATCAAAAATTCATCAGAGAATTACTATATTGTCACTCCTAACCCCGAAATATTGATGTATGGTATGTCTCATCCTCAGTTTCAAAACATACTGAATAAGGCTAAATTAGCCTTATGTGATGGGGTAGGGCTTTTGATTGCAGGCCAACTACTCGGGAGCCCCTTTAAAGAGCGTTTTACGGGTGTAGACTTCGTGGAAACCCTCTGTGAAAAGGTTAACGATTGGCCTATAACGGTGGGCTTTTTGGGCGGAAAAGACAAAGTAGCAGAGATGACTGCCGAGTGCTTACTCAAAAAGCGCCCTCAACTGAAGGTGGTTTTTGTAGCTTCAGAATGGGATGAAAATCATGTAATTAAAGGTAAGGAGTATCTTATGAAGCAAAATACCAATGAGACAGGTTTGTCCTCTCATAAAAGTGAATATATTGACGTTCTTTTTGTAGCCTATGGGTTCCCGAAGCAGGAAGAATGGATGGCAGAACATATTGATAAGGTGCCTGTGAGAGTTATGGTGGGAGTAGGGGGTGCATTTGACTATATCAGCGGTCAGGTCAAGCGTGCTCCAGGGCCAATCAGAGCTGTGGGATTTGAGTGGCTCTTCAGGCTTATCAGGCAACCATGGCGTATGAAGAGGCAACTTGCCTTGATTGATTTTATGCGTTTGACTATCTCAGCCCGTTTTGCTAGGTCGGAGGCATAATAAGGCTATTTTCCTCTTTAGCAGCCTTGGCTTCTTTCACAAAATTTAACGCCCAATTATAGACATTTCGCTCTTCCAGCGTTGCAGCCATCTGAGTAATACGTTTTTTCCGCTCTTCTCTTGGCATTTCAAGGCCAATCTTAATAGCCTCAGCAACCTTTTCAATATCATAAGGGTTTACTATCAGAGAGCTAACCAAGTCACTTGCAGAGCCTGCAAATTGTGACAGGACAAGCATGCCTGGATTATCAGAAAGTGAGGCTGAAATAATAAATTCCTTTGAGACAAGATTCATCCCATCATCAAGAGGCGTTACAAGGCAAATTGAGCACCTTCTATAGAGTTCAACAAGTTCAGATCGAGAAAAAATACCAGGAAGCAGGCGAATGGGCTGCCAATCAGGTCTTCCAAATTCCTTATTTATCCTTTTTGCAATATCATTTACCTCTTTCTTGAGGGCTTTATAGGAAGGAATGCGATCTCTTGATGAGGCTAAAAAGCCAATATAACTAATCTCACCAATAAACTGTGGGTATTTTTGAAACAGCAGCTCTATTGCCAGAAGCCTATGGCGAAGTCCCTTGGTATAGTCAAGCCTGTCCACTCCTAAAAGGACTTTTGTGGACTTGAAAACCTCCTCGAGGGGCAGTTCTTTAGGAGTAATATTCAAAAGACTCCTGATAAATGAGGCTGCAAAATCAGTTCCGGTTGGCTCGGCAAGAGAAAGTAGGATATCAGCATCGATACCCATGGGAAGGCTTTGGACTGTCGTGGCATGACCTTGATATAAGATGGTATTCTTCTCAGCAAGCATCTGAACAGGCAATTCGTGATTGACGGTATCAATGAAGTTATCAGCCTGGTATTTTCGATGAAATGCGATGTAGTCAGTCTTCAGCAGACTCTCGAGAAGTTGTTTTTTCTGAGGCAAAACCCGAAAAATTTCCCAGGTTGGCCACGGAATGTGCCAAAAAAGTGCGATGGTAGAGGTAATTTTGGGTCTCAAATAATACGGAACCATGGCTAATTGATAGTCATTCAGCCATATAAAGCTGCCTTCTGTAGCAAATTGGTCAATGGTTCGTGCAAATTGCTCATTAACTCGTTGGTAGCCATCAAACCACGAAGGGTTAAATACCGGTTGTTCAAAAGCTGCATGGGAAAGTGGCCAAAGGGTTTGGTTGGCAAAGCCAAAATAGTAACTATCCACTTCCTCTTCGGAGAAGAAAAGAGGATGTAGCGTATACGAATCTATGCCTGGAATGATAATATTTCCATTAGCATCTGTAGCCAATTTGTCTTCTTCTGTTCGACCTCTTGCTATAAATATACCGTGTGCAGCCTTCGCAACAGGCTCTAGTGCGACTGATACTCCTCCTGCAGGGACTTGTTGTATGGCTTTGCCTTTTAATGTTTTGTGTACAAATGGTTCTGCATCTGCTGCAAGAATAAGTTGCATATTATTCTCAGAAAAGTAATCTTTTAAATCGAAAAATGTTAACATGCGATGCAATAAATAGTATTACTATAGCTTTTGATATATAGTTTTCGCGAGGAAATGTTGGTTATCTTCTCTCATTTTTTTTTGAACAGATGACCATTCATCAATAGTGAGACGATAAGCTTTCTCATAGCCATCCACCATTTGTTGGGTTGTAAAATGAGTAGCAGCATATGTGTGGCATGCTGCTCGATCTAATTTTTCAACTTTTTTTATGGCGGCTATCATTTGAGCTTCATTTTTAACAAGATAACCTGTTTTTTTATCTGCAATTAGCTCTGGTGCAGCACCACGCTCATAGGCAATAACAGGCGTGCCAGTGGCAAGAGATTCTATCATTACCAAGCCAAATGGTTCGTCCCACTGGATAGGGTTAAGAAATGCTTTTGCATTGCCAAGTAGTGTAGCCTTTTCGGGCAACCCAACGTTCTCAAAAAAAACAATTTGTTTGTTATCTATAAGTGGTTTGACCTCATGATCAAAATAGTCTTTTCCTTCAGGAGTCCCAGATTCAATAGCACCGAGGACATAGAGCTTGACTCCTGCTTTTTTTGCAGCAAGAATAGCTTCTTTTGTGCCTTTTGTTGGGATCATTTTCCCAAGCCAGACGTAATAATCTTTTGGAGAGCTGACAAAAGGGTAGTCATCAATATTAATGGAATTGTAGACTGTCTTTATAAAATTCGCATAAAAAGGCGAGCGCTGAGAATTAGAAATAGAGGTAAAAGGAAAGTCTCTATATTTCTGAAGTAGTAGATACCGTTCGGGCTTGTATCCTTCTGTGGGCATTTTAAAATGAGGAGTAAACAGAATAGGTGTTGTGGCATAGGTAGCAAGGGGAAGAGCAGAGTAGTCTTGGCTTTTATTAAGATGCACATGAAGAATATCAAATTCTTTTTGATAGTCAAAGGCTGTTGACATATGATAGAGGTTGTAGGATATCTCGTTCCAAGGTAGACCTTGTTCTTTCAATGGCAAAGGTACTGTTGGAATGACATGTGCGTTGACCTGGGAATTTGCTGGAGCAAAAAGAGTTACATCATGCCCATTTGCGGTAAGTCCATTGCATAAATTGGCAATAACTTGCTCTGTACCACCGTATTTTTCCGGTGGTGTCCTCATCCATATTGATCCAACAATCCCAATTCTCATCTTTGAGTATTTTATGCTTGCTAGCCCTATCAGGATATGAAAAAGGGGTAGGAGTTATGTAAAGGGGATTAATGATTCAAAATTTTCTCGTAGACGTTGATATAATTCTCCACCATAATGTCACGAGAAAAATGCTTCTCAACATGGTCTGAAGAGGCAGCTCGCATGTCTTTATATGCATCATCTGAAAAAGATTGAAGAGTACGAACTGCTTGTTCGAGGCCATACATACCTGTTGATTCTATCTGCCATGTTCCGCGGTGATCTCCATCTGAAGGATTGATAAGAAATCCCGTCACACCGTCTGCAATTATCTCTGGCGTAGCGCCTCTTGCAAGGGCAATGACAGGAACACCACATGCCATTGCTTCAATAAAGACGAGTCCAAATGGTTCTTCCCATTGCAGTGGATATAAAAGATAGCTTGCATTTTGGTAAATTTCTATTTTTCTCTGCATATCAATTGGATAATCAATAAATTCTATTTCAGAACTCAGCAGAGGCTTTATTTCATGTTCAAAATACTCTTGATCATCAATCGTAGTAATAACAGTAAGCTTTGACTTCAATTGATTGGTGAGAGCGAGTGCTTCTTTTATCCCTTTATTGTGTTTGGCGCTTATTCTTCCAACCCACAAGCCGTAGCTATCCTTTTTTGTGGTAAGTGAAGGTTGGTACAATTTGGTATTTGTCCCGTTATAGATGGTAGAGAAGGGTTGAATGGCTATATTGTTGGCTTCTAAAAATTTATTTTGATAATTGGAGATACTCACAAAATGTTGATTGGGTTGGGGAAGTTGTCCTAAAAAATAAGGAATAAGAATACTTGGACTATCATAATTTGTATGCGCTGTTGAAATAATAGGCGTGTTGGTCAGACTACTTAAGATGTTAAAGAGTGCGGAGGTAGAATTATCATGGATAATATCAAAGGAAGTATTAGTCAGAAGTTCTTTCACAGCTTTGGCAACCGTGCTAAATCGCACTTGTGTCTCAAAATCTTTTCTCCCGGTATGCAAAGAATCAAGAAGCTGATTACTGGTAACAAATTCCTTAATATTCTTGTCATGAATTGGCTGATATGTGATATTTTTATGATCAAAATGATTGTGTCCTATGCCAAAGACGGTTACCTGGTGATCTTTTTCAGCAAGGCCATTTGCTAAGTCAAATGTGAAAGTCTCACTTCCTCCACCAGATGTAGGAGTTATATCTTTATCAAAATTACTAATAACAGCTATGTTCATAACAAGCCTCGATACACTTTAATAAAAGCATTAGCGACAATATCCCATGCATAATGTCCATCTATCGTCATTGCTGCATTCTCAGCAATCTTCTCTCGTAATTTGGGATCAACCAATAATTTTTCAATTTTTTGACTTAATTCTTGTCGATCGTGCGGATCAACGATACATCCATTAACACCATCAATAATAAGTTCTTTACTACCACAAACATTAGAGACAATAACTGCTGTTCCACATGCCATTGCCTCAACCGGCACAATGCCAAATGGTTCATAGCGAGAGGGATAGGCGAGAATATCCGCTTTTCGATAATAGGATGCCAATTCGTCATCAGATACATGGCCAATAATTGTTATATGTTTTTCCAGCCCATGTTGCTTAATAAGACTAAGGATTTTTTCCTCATACATTTTTTCTTCCACTGATTTCTCGTCATTTTTACCTCCACCAACTATATAGAGATGAAATTGGTTTTTCTTTTTTAACAATGCTAACGCTTCAATGAGTCTATCAATTCCTTTATTGGGAACAAGTCTACTCACTGTTAGAATACTATTTTTTTCTAAATTAATTTTCTTATCAAGGCTATTTGGGCGATTATTAAATCTTTTAATATCAATACCAGGAAAGATAACAAATAACTTTTCAAAGTCTACGACATAGGATTGAAGAATTTTAATTCGAAGTCC
>PRDT01000005.1 GCA_003173995.1 Candidatus Levyibacteriota bacterium
CCCTTTGATCTCTTGTGCTATCTTTTGACTATTTGTCTTGTCATTTGCAACGAGAGACTGAACTGCTTGATAGGAAGATAATGCATTTTGGAGATCACCCTTTTGCTCATATGCATGGCCTAAGTTGTAGTAGGCATTTGCATAGTCAGATTTCATAGTAACAGCAGTTTGAAATTGTCGAATGGCATTGTCGTATTGTCCAAGTTGGTAGTAGATGCCACCAAGAGCCACATATTCTTGAGGGTTGGTAGGATCAAGTGTTTCTGATTGTTGTGCAGCAAGGACAGCGAAATTATCTGCATTTTGACCAAATCCAATAAGCGCACGATAGATAGAAGAAAGATTTTGCCAATTAGCAACAGTGAGTGGGGAAAGTGTTGTTGCTTGTCTGCCTGCATTAATAGATTGTTGGATCAATTGATAGAGTGTTGCTTGTTGTTGATCAGATGGTTTTGCATTCTTTGGTACGGCAGCAACAAGAGAATTGGCAAGCGCTAGATTTGTCTGAGCAAAGATGCGGTAGTATCCACTTCGATATGGGAACATAGTGAGACCTTTTATTTGATCTTTGTATGTTCCTGTTCCATTTCTCGCACTTGCCTCATTCAATGATTGTTGAAAATAATAATCTGAGAGCGCAAATGTCGTTGTATAGTAGCCCAATAAGCCAACAATGAGCACAAATACAGCTGTTGTTCCCCAAGCGACAACTTTGCTATTCTCATACGTTGTTGTCGTGTGACTTTCTGAAAAGGAAAGAAGACCTTTCTTTAAGGTAACAAATCGAAGCTCTACATCAAAATATTTTTGAGGCTGCCTGAGCGCATCTGTTGTGACATACAGTGCAAGGAGTAAAACAAATAACATAACTTCCAGAATAGAGAAGGGAAGAACAACGGCAAGTATTGCTGCAACAACCAATGATGGAAAAAGAGGATTTTTAAATTTGCGAGTAGGTTTAATGATTATTCGAAAAATAAGAAAAAAGAAAGAGAGGAAGCCTAAGATCCCTGTCGTTCCTAAAATTTCAAGAATAAAACTTGATGAGTGGCCAAATGATACAGCCCAAAGAGGATTACTGTTAAAGCTTGCTTGCTTAAATCGAGTAAACACTGATCCAAAATTGCCATATCCTGAACCGAAGAAGAAGCCTTGTGCGACTCGGCCAGTATCTTGTGAGATAGCAGCAAACGCTGTTTGGAAACCAGTTTCCCAAGGAAGAATAGCAAGTTGGTGATTAAAAATAAGTTGGATAAGAGTTACGATACCTCCTGCTGCTATGAGTACTGTGGCAACAGCAAAACTGACTGTCTTGGCATCTGTTTTGCCTTTTAATAAAGGAAGGGCCATTTGGAGGGGAAGAGGCAACACAATCGCTATACATAGCATCTGTTCAAGAAGTGAACCCAATGGGCTAAACGATTGAATTTGGGTTGCAGGAATACTCAGAGGATATACTTTGAAAAAAGAAAATACTGCCCATACAGAGAGGAGAACAGTACTTAAGACAACCGCTCCAAGTAAAAAGAGTGCGCCACTTTCTTTTTTTGTTCCATTCACAATAGTGAAAAATCCAATAACAGCAAATAAGAGAGGAATGGTGTTGATAAGGGAATCAAATCTTTCTACAGCAAAGAATGCAGAAAGCAAAAAAGCAAGAATAAGAAGAAGAAGCGGTAAGTCAAAATCTGTTCTTCTCAGTGTTACCTTTCCTGCGAGGGCAATTTTGGCTCCCCATAACAGGAGAGAGAGGAGTGCAGCTCCTCCAATAAGTAATTCTTTAGATATAATGAATGGATCTGTGAGAACTGGTAAAAGAAGTAAAGGATAGATAAGAAAGACAATACCCCAGATAAACACAATACCGTTTGATAAATATGTAGAAATTTGTTTGGTATTTTTTAGTAAAGGAAGTGTTGTTTCCATATGAGCTAAGTTACTCTACTCTAACAATGTTAAAAGTATAATGTCAAGCATAATTTACTAATTCACAATCAACCAGTTAAAGTAGGTTGGAGCGGTGGTTGCAGAAGGAATGCCAACAGTGAAAGAATGGCCAGTGACTTGTCGTCTGAGGTAAGGACTCTGACCAGAATCATTGCCAACAGGTGTAATGTAAATAAGAGACTTGTCAGTTACTGCAGGATTATCAATAGTTACTTCTGACTGGTAATTAGCAATAGCTGCAGTACCAGCAGAACCGGTTGCGATAAGTTCGGTATTTGACACTGCCAAAGCTGGTTGGACGAGATTGAAATTGAGTTTGCTAATGGTAGCTGCACCTGATGCCACTAAGTCTCCAAGTTGATTTATGGCAAAAACAGCAGAACCTGATGCATTATTGACATTAAATTGGCTGGTTGCAATGGCAGAACCAGTTGCATTCTGCCCAAGTTGGAATGTCAAATCACTACTATTGCCAAGAGGAGAAATAATATTTGCAGCTAAGGCACCATTAAATATAGCATTGCCATTCACAGTCAAATTTCCATCACTATCGATTCTTATCACGCCACCTGCAAAAGCAATGCCTCCTTGTCGAAGTGGCTGGATTTGTAAGTCGCCGCCAATAACATTAATACTATTAGAAGCAATCATCATTTGACTACCGATAGACAGTGTGCCGGTCACTGAAGTGTCAGAAAGGGAGGTTGGTCCGAGTGACGTAAGGCCTTGCTCAAACATAGCAGTGTTGGCTTTCAAGCTAGGAACATAAGAAAAATAGCTAGAGAACGATGCAATATTAGCATACCCATTTAGCAGATCTCCGCCTGGATTGCCAGCTGCCAAAGAGCCGTTAGTATTACCATTCCCATTTTGCGTTCCTGATGGGGAAGCGAAGTAAATGTTGGTTACATTCGTAATGTTTTGAGCAGAAAGTGTACCCACTGCTGCTTGGAGTCCAACAATGCTATTAGCTTCGATTTTGTCAGCATGAAGCGTTCCAGAGACAGTAGCATCACCATTTACTGCGAGATTTTGTGAGTTAAGAGTCCCTGAGAAAGTTGCATTGCCTTGATTGTCGATGCTAGCCACGGCAGAGCCACTTGCATCTTTTTTAATATCTACCCTAGAGTTTGAGAGGTCAATTGCAATTGCTGAGTTTGATGCATTTGGACTAATCAGATTTGTCTTTATCTGGTCTGTTGCCAAAGGAGATACAACAATGCCTGTTCCATTGTTAGCGCTTGCCACAACAGCAAGGATGTAATCTCTGAGAGACTGACCAGCAATAGTAATATTACTGGTTGAAATAGCAAGGGAATTTGTTACAACTTGTTGGGCATTGACTGCACCTGCTCGTAAGTTGGCAACTGCTAATTCTAAGAATGCACCCATGCGACTGACTGGATTGCCCAGTGCATCATTCAATGTGTAATATTGTGGAACACTAAAGTCAGCTGATGGGGAAGCGGTATTAAATAAGTCGTAGCCACTGGTATCTGCTATCATCACATCTGGGTCATACCATGTATTATTTACAAAGACATATACTTCGCCGCAGATGACACCATCTGGGGTACCAGCTGGGCAGGGAGTAAGCTCACCATCACCAGTATTGCCATTTGCTGGGTCAAATTCTTGCATTGCTTTTCCGATAATGTATCCTGGTTTGGTAGACTTCATACCATAGCCAGAAACAATACTGGAGGTAATGCCATCGCCGACATGGATGGGGCCATTGATGGTTGAGACAAAGACAGGGACTCGTCCGTTCATGGCAATTGGTGGAGCACTGCTTCCTGAAGCATCTACCGTCTGAGTCATACTTGCCAGGATGGTATCCTGCTCAATAGTAATTGCGGGATGCGTACTGCCTATACCAATGAGATTATTCGCATACGGTGTGGTAGCTCGCTCAACTAACTTCCAATTATTGGTATGTGTTGCTTTTGTGATAGCTGAGCCTGATGCATCCATATGATCCAGTTCGAGTACTGTGCCATTGTCAAGGTATCTATCATTAGAGGTAACAACGATTTCTCCAGGACGAATGGTCTGATTGGAATGGTAGACTTCAGCGTAGTCGGTCACGCAGCATCCACCATCAAAAGAGACGGTGCCGCCACGAGGGTTAATATTGTATCGCTTCACGCCAACGTTAGCACGAACTGATTGTACCCAGGTTGCACCCTGTCCGCAGCCGTTCCAACAGTCATCAGTACCACCATACATTGCAAGATAGTTACCAGTACCGGATTGCTCGTATTCAAATGAGTTACACCCATTTCGTTCAAGGTTAAGACCACTACCGCCGCAGGAGTTGATAGTAAATGCAGCATAAACAGCTCCACCAAGTTGAATAGACATCTTTCCATCGGTAGCGATGGTACCACTACCAGCATAGATACTCGAATTATTGTACGTACGATTCCAGGTACCATCCTGGGCATACCAGCCAACTCCATAGGTTTCCCAATAGATACCATTGGAACCAGCAACGCGGAACCAGCCTCCATTGGTATACGTATCTCCATTAACTTCCAATCTGTAGGCTGGTGTTTGGGTGGCAATACCTATTCTTCCATTGTGTTCGAGTGTGATATACGCATTATTGACTGCTTCTGAACTGTCAACGTCATAACTTAATTTGACGCCAGCTGTTTGCCAGTCAGAACCAGATGCTTCTCGATAACCTCGGATACCCAAGCTACCAACATTACTATTGGTGAAGGTGAATGATGCCATTGGTCCTATTTCATTTCCTCCAGTTGTACCCAAGGAGCCTGCATTAGTTTTGAAGACAGAACTTATTGCACCTCCTGTAAGATTGGCACCTACTGCGAGAAAAGCAGTAGGGCCGGTATTTCCTCCAACACCAACATTGCCACCGAATGGTTGGAGTAAGATATTACCTTTGGTATTTGCCTGGTTGGCAGCCTCAATAAACATATTATTGGTGGTATTTTGCCCAATAGTAAGGCGTGACCAGTTGGTACCAGCAAGGTTATTGGTAACAAGGAATCGAGCATCCTCATTATAGGTAGCACTATTTGCTTGGTTCCACACATCAAGCATATCTACTCCTGATCCAAGGACTGGATTGATAAATACTGCTCCAGCTGTCTGCAGTGAAGTAGTGGACGCTGCAGGATCTAAGAAATAACTAGTATTATCTAAATCATAATAAGATCTTGCCTGTACTTGACCAGTGGAAAGCACTTTAAACTGTGTTGTTCCTGCGGTTGCTACATCTAATAGGCCTTGTGGAGCTGTTGTACCAATACCAACTCTGTCATTTATAGTGTCAATATCAAAAACAGTTGAACCGAGAGTGTCTTGGAATTGTACTCCTGTTGTACTTCCTGTGAGTGCTCGTGATAAAAGGAACCCTTGATTATCGACTTGAAATAAATCGATGGAAGCACTTGAAGTTGCAAGATAGGCCATATCATCCAGTCGAGTAGAGAGCTGGTTGGTAACTCGGAACATCGTATCGACATTCAAATTACTTTGATTTAAGGTTGCACCAAAAGGATTATATGATGAGGCAAAAAAGTCCTTGAGAGAAGTATCTTGTGATTCCATCCAAGCTCCACCATTACCGCTATTATTACCACCAAATGTAAGTAAGTCTCCATTTCCATAGGATTGACCAACAGCGATAGTTTTAACATTATTCATATTAGTGCCCCATGTGGCATTGATATCGTCTACGGTGGACATGCTATTAATATATAAATCGGTAATAGTATCGCTATCCATGCCGATTGCGCTTATGCCACCAGCAGTTGTTCCGACATAGATTTGTCCGTTTCGCAAATTTGCACCTACAGCAGCAATGTTGCTCGAATCACCATTTAACTTTTGAGAAGCATCTGCTGCAATTGTCATACCACGAATAGTCTTACTTGTATGATTTTGAAGAGCTCTATAACCAACTTGATAATTGTGAGTTACTTCAGCTGCAGTCATACCTGTTGCTGTTACGAATGGCTCATCAATAGTTCCATTGAAGAAGCGAGAGGCAGCATTACTTACCTCAACAGCTCCAATAGTAAAGAATGCGGTAGAAGTAGACATATTGCCATTTCTGGCTGAAATACCATCCAGCTGTCCATCAATGAAAAGCCTCATATTTGTTCCGTCATACGTACCCACAACATAATGCCAGTTACCATCATTAACTGCTCTGGTACTAAATATGTTAGGAGAAAGACCATTAATGCCATACTGAACTGTACCATTTGTCTCTACTTCCATAAAATAATTGCCAGCTACGCCAGAATTAAACTTTGCAATAATCCCCTGAGTAGTTGATGCACTTGTTTTAATCCAGGCTCCGATAGATAAGTTTTTACCTGTTGGGTCAAGCTTGCCTGCACCTCCACAGGTAGCGTCGGTACAGCTAAAGTAGCCAGTGGTGCCATTAAATGTCGTAGCAGTACCTCTCACACCGGAGACGCCATACGTGATAGTACCATTTGCGGTAAGTGCTGGTTCTGACTTTACAGAAGCATCAGCGACTGTTCCAGAGGCTTCATTAAGTGGCCAGAATCCACGTACATCTCCAACCAAATCTTCAGTAATAAAGCTTTTATTATAGTATTTTATTACTCCTGCAGCAGGACTTGCGACATTCTCTTGTAATACAGCAAGAGAACCACCACTTCCACCTTCAGCTAAGTAAACAGTATTTGAAACACCATCCGAAGTTGAGGTTCCTTGAGTTACATACATACCATTTGCTGATGGAATAGAAAGATTAGCACTGGTGGTTGCAGCAGGACCATTCACGAAATTAATATTTGCAAGAGTATTGTTATCTGTTGTTGCTGCTCCAAATGCTGTTGCGCTCACATAGCCATAGACTTGATCAAATAATGTATTATTTCCAAACGTTGTAATACTTTGGACACTATGTTTTACCTTCAATAAGTAACTAGGGCAGGGGTTACCAGAAGTCTGACAGACTGTTGCATAGAGGTCTCCAGTTGAAGTGAGCGAAACATTATTTACTAAATCATTACTTGGTCCCATATAGGTAACAAGTTGGAGAAGGGACTCATTAATAAGTGCAACGCCACCAGTAGAAGCTCCAGCACGTGTAGCGACTGCAATATATGTTTGGCCATTAATAATAGCAACTGAGGCATCTATTGCACGCGTACTTGGAAGTGATAATCCAACGCCAAGAATTCTATTATAGGTATTCGTAGTATTTCTATTTACAATAGTGCTGGTACTTTGGAAGTATCCAACGTCATTGATCCTCGTTGCGATATCTTTTGTAAAATCAATAATGTAGAATCCACCAGCAGTACCACCAACGCCACCACTCGAGAAGTAGATTTGTCCATTTAAGGCTGTGACGCTACTACCAGCTGCATTTGTGGTTGGGCCAATCATGTTTTCTGTGGCGCCACTTCCTTTATCAAATTCCATCCACATGGAATTATCTTTTGCATCAAAGATGTAGAGTGCTGTGTCACTAACAACTAATATTGCTTTTCGTGGGAAAGCTTGATCACCGCATCTGGTATTTGTTCCAATAATACAGCCACTTGGGTTGACACGAGTCTCGTTATACCAGGAAGAACTCAATGCTCGCTCATCAGCTGTCCAGCGACCTCCATCACTATCTTTGGACGTATCATAGATAAATACTTTATTCACATTTGAAATACTGGTTAAGTTTTTGTGGCCCCCGATAGTCAGATCTCGATTGGTGAGATTCATATATGTATGGTTGGCAGAGGAAACATTGATAAGACTGCCAGTGGAAGTCAGAGCGCCACTGTTGTTGTTAACCTGTGGGTTAGAAGTAACAAGACTAAGCAATTTCCCGCTTGTTAGGGCAGTTGCAGAAATACTTGCAACGGTTGAAGTGGTACTTGCTGAAATGATACTTGTGTCTCCAGAATCAATTCCTGAGCCAATAACATGAAAGGTTGCACTACTTGATGCCACGCCGCCAATAGCTAGGTCATTTGTAATAACTGCTGGAGCCACCACTCCGGCATTTTGTTGCCAATAATTAGCAAGCGCAAAGGCACCTGATGGGCCAATGATTTGTCTAACATATAAGGTATCCCATTCTTTACCACCTGAGGTGGGATCGGAACCCAAATTATACGTGTCATTCTGATTTGGGATAAGAGCATTTTTAATAGTACCATCATATGCAATCGTAAACTTTGTTGCACCTGAAGCAGAGGCGGTAAAGATGTCTCCTTGACCATTAATAGCTCTTTGGTCAACAACAAATTGTGCATTTCCCAAAAGGCTCATGGTAGTTAAATTTCCAATGCCTAGCGTACCAAATTCATTCAATCGCATACGTTCATAGTTATT
>PRDT01000087.1 GCA_003173995.1 Candidatus Levyibacteriota bacterium
AATATAAGTCCAACAGATTCACACATGCGTCTAATTTGGCGATTACGTCCTTCAATAAGGATCACCTGCATCGTTGTGTGGCCTTTCTTAAATCCCAAAACATGTGTCTCTGTAGGGAGTGTAATACCATCTTTGAGTAAAACTCCTGTTCGAAATGCTTCAAGCTGATCTTCCCTGGGTCTACCATCTATAATAAGGTTATATACTTTTGGAACATGATATTTAGGATGAATAAGTTTGTGGGTCAATTCTCCATCATTAGTAAGTATTAGCAGTCCATGTGTGTCTTTATCCAGTCTCCCAATTGGATAAATTCTTTCCTCAGTATCAATGTAATGAGTTACATTATCTCGATCAAATTCATCAGCGGTTGTTGAAATAACTCCAATAGGTTTATTTAAAAGAAAATAGACATGTTCAGCTCGATGTATTTTTCGTCCATTCAAAAGTACTTTGTCTTTTTGTGGATCGATACGAATACCAGATTCGGTTACTCTTTTGCCATTTACTGTGACATGCTCTTTTTTTAACAACTGTTTGATACCACGCCTTGAGAGCACTCCTGCATTTGAAAGAAATTTGTCCAATCGGATTGTTAGATCTGTCATATCTGCAGTATTATAACAAGTTATACGCTAATTGTTTACTCATTCTTCTTGTGAGACAATTTTTGTATGGACTCCAAACAGTCGACACAATCACCAATTCCTTCCCAGGATGCACTCCCTCCAACGCCACAGCGAGTACCAGGTATGCGCTCTTTCCTTTGGTCTTTTTTGGTACTAGTAATACTTATCACAATAATTCTTTCAGGATATACTATCTTGCAGAAGCACTATCATAATCAGATATTTCCCTTACTCTCCTCAATTCCTTCCCCTACGACACAACCAACACCAACGCCATATCCTTCTGATGAAGACTACCTAAAAGCAGCATCGCAGGCGGCTATTTTTTTCAATCAGCATTTTTCAACAAGTACTGCGGCATACACCCAAATACCTACAACAGACTTTGAAATAAAAATACCAAATGGCTATATGGTAAAAGAGAATACCCAAGATAACATGTTTGATGGTACTACTTTGCTTACTTATCAACTCGACCTACCAGAAAATATAGCACCTTTACTTGCTCATCCAGGAGGATGGTGGGAGGATATTAGAATTGGAAAAGTTATGACTGCACTTCCTCCAGAAGAGTGGGTTTTGGACAATATCCTTCAGCAAGGGATAAAGTTGCGTGATGAGCCTCCAAGTGTTTCACGAGGCACAAAGGTTACTATAGCAGGGCGAGAATACCTTACTCTTAATGCCGGCTGTTGTGCGGTATCTTATATTGTTTATTTCCTCCCATACGCATATAAGGATGAGAAAAGCATTCTTATATTTGCTACCCACAGTACTCTCGGAACGGAAGGAAAAAATGAAGAAAGAAATAAAATTCTTGATACTATTCTCTCTACATTAAGGCAAAAACAATAGCGTTTCTTTCTATTTCGTTACTAGGGTTTGTGTGCTTCTTTTATAGAAAAGTCTTAGGATTTTTCTATGGAAACGCGCTGGCTTGTATTGTTACTTACTGCACTGGTTATTCTTGGAATAATTACTGCATTTGTTTTCTTTACTGGAGGATTATCCTTTTTTTATCCAGGAAGTAGAGGTGCTCCAGTATTTGCTACTCCTACAATTACTTCTCAAAAGCTATCACGTGTAGAGCCTTCTCATATGACCCCAGGTATTTCAACACCCCAACTTATTGTCAGTACGTTTTACCAGACGTATATAGACTGTAAAGGTGTTCCCCAAAACACCTGCCCGCCCACTACTTCAGTCAATTTTGATACAGAGAAAATGCAACCAAGTCTTCAGAGAAATGCCAGTGAAGGAGATCCTATTACCTGCTCACCAACAGTTCCTGTTGGGGTTACTGTGCCAAATGTATCACCAATTGCAGAAGGTCAAGCTATAACACAAGTTGTGGTGGATTTGGGAAGTGGGGTAACAAAGCAACTGACGGTAACGGTTGAGTTGGAAAGTGGCACTTGGAAAATTGTTAATATTGCCTGCCCGTGATATCTTGTTATGTTCTGATATTTTTCGTATAAGTTGATCTTCTTGCCAACCGCTCGTATAATAGGTGTATGCCAACTTCCAAACGTTTTGCTCTTTGGGTCAGCCATTCATCTATTGGAGAATTTTTAAATTGTCCTCGTGCTTATTACATTAAGTATGTCTATAAAAATCCTACAACGGGTAATAAAGTTACTCTTATGAACCCATCCCTTGCTCTTGGGCAGACAGTCCATACTGTTTTGGAATCTCTCACCACCCTTCCAGCAGATAAAAGAATACAAGGCACAACACTTATTGATCACTACAATGAAGAATGGAAAAAAGTGAGTGGAGAAAAGGGAGGATTTCGAGACGAAGAGCAAGAGCTAGCTTACAAAAATAGAGGAGCCATTATGATTAATCGAGTCATGTTTCACCCAGGGCCACTAGTGAATAAAGCAGTCAGACTTGTCTCACCTGACTCATTACCGCCACGATATTACTTGTCCAAAGAAGAGGATATATTGCTTTGTGGGAAAGTCGATTGGCTGGAGTATATGCCAAAAGATGACAGTGTGCATATTATTGATTTTAAGACGGGAAAAAATGAGGAAAAAGGAGACTCATTACAACTTCCCATTTACGCACTTCTTGTGAAGAATTGTCAGAATAGAAAGGTAAGTAATATTAGTTATTGGTATCTTGAAAAAGATAATGAGCCAGTGGATATGCCGATGCCTGATTTGGATAAAGCGCGAGATACCATACTGGAAATAGCTCTCAAAATGAAGGCTGCACGTGCCGAGAAAAAATTTGTTTGTCCAAAAAATGGTTGTTATGCATGTAAGCCTTTAGAAAATATTATTGAAGGTAAAGCAAAGTTTATAGGGACAGTTGACTATCAAGATGTCTTTATTATGCCAGAGCTGGAAGATCCGAATGACTACACCAAGGAAGATGTTACTCCTATTTAATTTGTATGCAAAAGACTCACCCTCCAATTCCTTTTACCAAAGCAGGATTTGCTGAGACAGAAATGAAGCAGCAAGAATTGCTCGCTCAAAGACCAGAAGCAGTAGAAGAGCTGAGAAAAGCTCGTGAGATGGGGGACTTGAGTGAAAATGGTGCGTACAAAGGAGCTCGCGCAAAGCTTTCCCAAATAGATAGAGAGCTTAGACATCTAACCTTTCTTATCAGACACGCAAAAATTGTTGAAAGTACTCAGCATGATGTCGTGGAGATAGGCCTAACAGTTACAGTCAATGATGGGAGAGAGGATCGAACATTTAGTATTGTTGGTGGATATGAGTCCAATCCTCTTGATGGGAAATTGTCTCATAACTCTCCTCTTGGAAAAATGCTTCTTGGAAAAAGAGTGGGAGAAAAAGTCACTCTTGAGCTTCCTAAGTCAACAATAACCTATACAATTACTGCTATCTCTTAATTTTGTCTAAAAATTGTCATGCAATGGTTATTGTAATGTGGTATAAAACTTCTTGTGCCTGCAGGATTAGATAAATTTTCATTTGCGAAAATTGCCGGTTTGCCATCTGCTGAAAGACATCGTCTTATTCAGGAGCAGTTGCCAGTTCTCCGAACACGAATGCATCACTTACAAAGAAGAGATGGTGTTCCTTTTCAAATTATTCACCCAGAAGGAGGAATGACTGAAGTCTCACATGCATATTTACGTCGGGAATGTGAGGCATTATTTGAGATGGGATATACGATAGGTGGTCGATATACTGGCATTATGCTTCCTCATGAAGCTGCTGAAGCTGCAGATGCATATCTTTCTATACTTCGAAGAGGAAGAACTCTCTAACTCAAAAATTGTCAGGTTTTTGTCAAGATAGAAATTTCAAATATGGGTAAAATTTTTATCTTCTTATGTCAAAAGACGCAGAAGGAACAATGTCTCCAGAGCCAGGATGGACAGATGCAGCTCCTGAGGGACTTCGATTTGTGTATACACAATTAATTGAGCTAGATAGACGAGAAGAAGTAAGAAACCTTTTTATGGCTCTTGCCTCCGATCCAACACTTCCTCATATGCATGTGCCGGGTTTTGATGGTGTAGTTATTACACAAGAGTGGGTAAATTGGTATGCAGGTTTCCGAAGACATGCACAATTTGGTCTGGATGCTATGGAAATGTCGGAACTTGCCGATCAATATCTTCGGAGAAGAAGTCGCGCACATAGAAAACAGCAACCTCCTCCTGATAGACCTCCCACTCCTTGAAGAAATCTTGGTTTTCCGATACAATTAGGCATATGTTTAAGCCTGTTGATACCCAAGTAGATTTTCCTGCAAAAGAAAGAGAACTTCTTGAAAAATGGTACAAAGAAGGAATAGTCCAAAGATATTTGCATAGAAATGATGCTTCAGAAAAAAGATTCTCCTTTATTGATGGACCAATAACCGCTAACAATCCAATGGGAGTCCATCATGGATGGGGTCGTACCTATAAGGATTTGTGGCAACGCTTTCATAACATGCGAGGCTATAAGGAGCGCTTTCAAAATGGATTTGATTGCCAAGGACTTTGGGTAGAAGTGGAAGTTGAGAAGGAATTAGGAATTCATAATAAGAGAGATATCGAAAACTTAGTACCTGGGGATAAAAAAGCTTCTATCGCAAAATTTGTTGAGCTTTGTAAAGAAAGAGTCCTCAAATTTAGTAAAATTCAGACCGAGCAGACAAAGCGCTTAGGTAATTTCATGGATTGGGATAATTCCTACTTTACCATGTCAGATGAAAATAACTACATGATATGGTATTTCCTCAAAGTCGCTCATGAAAAGGGATGGATGTACAAAGGTGCTGATAGTGTTCCTTGGTGTCCACGATGTGAGACTGCAATTTCTCAACATGAAATGCTTACAGAGGACTATAAGGAAGTTGTTCATGAGTCGATATTTATGCAATTTCCCATTGTTGGTCATGCACATGAGTATCTACTTGTCTGGACAACAACTCCATGGACCATTCCAGGAAATATTGCAGTAGCAGTGGATGCTGACATTGAATATAGTCTGGTTGAGGCAAAGAATGGAGATAAATTGTGGGTGGCAAAAGATCGAATTGATGCAGTATTCACCGAAGGATACACATCAATTGTAAAAACGGTAAAAGGTGTTGAATTAGTTGGACTGAAATATATCAGCTCATTTGATGAAATTCCGGGCGTTGCAGCAGTCGCAGCAAAGCATCCTGATACATTCCATACCGTGGTTCCAACAGATCCGCTTATCATGCCTATTTCAGTTACTGAAGGAACAGGTCTTGTCCATACTGCTGTTTCTGCTGGAGTTGAGGATTTCCAACTTGGGAAAAAATTAGGGCTTCCCATGATACCTCTTATTGAAGATAACTCTACCTATTTGCCAAGTCTTGGATTTGAGACTGGCAAAAGTGCTAAAAAACATCCAGAACTTGTCTTTGATTTTATGAAATCAAAAGAGACAGAGCATCAGCATTTTGTCTTTTTAATCCACCGTTACAAACACCGCTATCCAGCTTGTTGGCGATGTAAAACAGAATTGGTTTGGAAAGTAACTGAAGAATGGTATATCGCAATGGATGTTGAGGAAAAGGGTGGGAATAAGACGCTGCGCGAGCAGATGATGGAGACTGCAAAGAAGATTGAATGGCATCCTGCATTTGGACTTGAAAGAGAATTGGATTGGCTGAAGAATATGCATGATTGGCTTATCAGTAAGAAAAATCGCTACTGGGGACTTGCGTTGCCAATTTATGAATGTAAAAAGTGTGGCAATTTTGAAGTGATGGGAAGTCGGGAAGAGTTGAAAGAACGAGCAGTTGAAGGATGGACTGAATTTGAAGGACATACACCTCACAAGCCTTTTATTGATGAAGTAAAAATAAAGTGTTCTTCTTGTGGAGAAATTGTGAGTCGACTTGATGATGTTGGTAATGTCTGGCTTGATGCGGGTATTGTGCCTTTCTCAACACTGAAGTACCAAACAGATAAGTCCTACTGGAAAGAGTGGTTCCCTGCTCACTTTATTACTGAGTCTTTCCCAGGACAATTTAAAAATTGGTTTTATAGCATGATTGCTATGTCTACTGTTTTGGAGAAAACTAATCCTTTCCAGAGAATTCTTGGCTATGCATCTATGCTTGCTGAAGATGGTCGTCCAATGCACAAGTCATGGGGGAATGCGATTGAATTTAATGAAGGGGCTGACAAAATAGGTGTTGATGTGATGAGGTGGATGTATGCTAGTACTGACCCCGAACAAAATTTATTATTTGGCTATAAAAAAGCAGATGAGACGAGAAGGCGCTTCCATCTGATGCTTTGGAATGTCTATAACTTCTTTATTACCTATGCAAATATAGATAAGTGGGAAAAGGGAGAGACGGGTAAAAAGAGTGTTTTGGATGAGTGGATACTCAGTCGACTTCATCAAACAATTGAAGACACAACGACAGCACTTGTTGACCTCAAGCCACAACAAGCAACAATTGCCCTTGAGCATTTCTTAAATGATATGTCTCTCTGGTATGTCAGACGAAGTCGCGATAGAGTAGGACCTGATGCTGAAAATATTGATGATAAAAATGCTTTTTACTCAACAACATATGAAGTGCTTACTACCTTTTCAAAATTGATTGCACCATTTGTTCCGTTTATCAGTGATGAAATGTACACCAATTTGACAGGTGAAGAGTCAGTACATCTTGCAGATTGGCCAACTGCTGATAAAAAGTTTATCAATTCAGAATTAATGACAGATATGGATAATGTGAGAAAGTTGGTTGAAATGGCACTTTCTCAGAGAAAAGAAGCTAGTATAAAAGTCCGCCAACCTTTAGGAGAAATTGTTTATTACATAGACAAACAGTTTGATAATGAATTAGAACAAATAATGCTTGCTGAATTAAATATTAAAAAAGCAACATTTAAAAAAGGCGAACTTGCAGCAAAAATAAATACTGAAATAACTGCAGAATTAAAAGAAGAAGGAGAAGCACGAGAAATTGTCCGCTCTATCCAAGAAGAAAGGAAAAAGCTTGGCACAACACTTACTGAGAAAGTTGCAGTAACACTTCCTTCCTATCCAAAAGCATTTGAAGGATATATCAAAAAGAAAGCACTTGTAGAGACACTTACCCAAGGTGATACATTCTCAGTGAGCAAAATGTAATGATATAAGCTTGTTGCGCCGCATTGATTGGCGACTTGTTTTGCCTGTCGCAGTGCTGCTATTTATAGGGCTCATTACTATTTTTAGTATTAGTCCGACACTATTTCGAAGTCAGTTGATATTTACTGTTATTTCAACAGTCCTTTTTGTCATTTTTTCTCAACTTGATATTCAGACTTTCAGATTTTATAAATTGCCTATTTATATATTTTCTCTTTTAGGACTCGTATTTTTGCTTTTTTTAGGAATTGAAAGTCATGGAGCTGTGAGATGGCTTGATATTTTTGGTTTTCGCATCCAATTTTCTGAAGTTTTTAAGCCATTTTTATGTCTGACACTCGCCGCTTTTCTTGCTGACAGGCAAAATATCTCATTTACCACATTCGCAAAAGTTCTCGGACTTTTGGTTCCAGTAGCTTTTCTCATTTATAAGCAACCTGACCTTGGGACAGCGCTTATTTATATTCTTACGACCATTGTGACGCTTATTCTCTATGGATTCCCCCTTATGTGGTTTGGAATAGGTATTCTGGGAATGGGACTGAGCTTTCCTTTAATTTGGCAATTTTTGCATGAATACCAAAGAGAACGAGTACTCACGTTCTTGCATTTAAGTAACGACCCACTTGGTACCTCCTACAATGCGATTCAAGCTATTATTGCCATAGGATCAGGCATGTTTCTTGGCAAAGGGCTTGGGCAGGGGACACAGTCAACACTTCGTTTTTTGCCTGAAAAGCAGACAGACTTTATTTTTGCGACAGTTTCTGAAGATTTGGGCTTTATTGGGGCTGCTATTGTTATTGTTGCCTTTATTTTTCTGCTCTATCGATTTTATGTTATTTTTCGGGATACAGACGAACTTTATACAAAAGTTGTCGTTATTACTGCGTTTTCGCTCATTTTAGTGCAATTTTTTGTCAATATAGCCATGAATATTGGTATTGTGCCCGTTGTAGGTGTTACGTTGCCTTTTGTATCTTATGGAGGAAGCTCGCTTCTCTCTAACGCTATTTTACTCGGTTTGGTGTCCTCAGTCGGAAGTATGACCCGACGCAAACATGTGCTGGAAATTAGGTAAAGTCTTTGGTATAATTAATCTCATAATTTATGAAGTACGCAGTTGTTCAATCAGGTAACAAGCAATACAAAGTCTCTGAAGGGGATACTATTGCTGTAGAAAAGCTTACAGATATCAAGCCAAATCAAGCATACTTTTTCCCAAAAGTGCTTCTTTTTGTTGATGAGGCACAGCGAAAAGTAGGTATGCCAGCAGTTGGAGATGTTGAAGTTGCTGCAACCGTTATTGGTGAAGTAAAAGGTATCAAGATAAGAGTTGCTAAATTCAAGGCTAAATCACGATACCGAAGAGTTCGAGGATTCAGAGCAATGCAAACTCAATTAAAAATAGAAAAAATCACAGTAAAAGGTAAAGCGAAAGCTGAAAAATAATCCTTGACATCCTGTGAAAATTTTATTATTCTTAACATAGTTTTCACGGAGAAATTATATGGCACATACAAAACAAGGCGGTACAACAAAAGGCAATAGAGATTCAGTTGCAAAGCGTTTGGGCGTGAAGCTCTATGGTGGTCAAAAAGCAATTACTGGCAATATTATCGTTAGACAAAAAGGTTCACGATTCCATGCAGGTAAAGGCGTTGGCATGGGTAAAGATTTTACCCTTTTTGCATTAACAGAAGGTACAGTAACATTCAAAACCCTTCATGGGAAAAAACTTGTTGAGGTTGTAAATGGATAACACAGATAGATTATACGAACTTGAAACCCACCTCATTCAGTTGAATCCTCTTCAACCAAGAGGCGTTATTACGCCCGACTCTTTAACCGAACTTGTTGATTCTATTCGCGAACAAGGCATTTTGGAACCTCTTGTTGTTGCTGATACGCCAGCTGGTTATCAACTCATTGCAGGAGAAAGAAGACTTCGAGCAGCAAAGCTCTTGGGTCTTGCAAAGGTACCAGTTGTTGTCAAGCAAGCAACTCCACAAGGCATTTTGGAAATGTCTATCGTTGAAAACGTTCAAAGAGAAGATCTTAATCCTATTGAAAGAGCACTTGCTTATAAAAGACTTATTGATGAATTTGGCCTTGGAACAAATGATGTTGCACGAAAAGTAGGAAAGAGTGCTCCAACTGTTTCAAATACCATTCGACTTCTCTCACTTCCAGATGCGATTAAGGATGCGCTTGTTGCAGGTGTTATTTCAGAAGGACACGTACGACCACTTATCTCTCTTGGTGATTCATCACTTATGTTAGACTTATTCAAGCGAATTTTAAGAGAAAATAGTACTGTTAGACAAACAGAAGAATTTGCACGACAAGTAAAGGGAACGGTTGAGGCAAAAGAACCACGAACAGCAAAGGATAAATTATATGTTCCAGAGCTTGATGAAATGGCCAAAAATATCAAAACCCAATATAATTTCCACAAAGTTAATCTTCAGCAATCCCGGACAATGACACGTCTTGTTATTGAAATGAAAGGCGATCCTGAGTCAACAACTCCTCAAATTCAAGACCTTGTTAAAAAACTCGTTGGATAATCTTCTTTTTGTTTAAACTTTTTTCCAAAAAGTAGCCTTATTTATTTGTCGGTGTAGAAGTATATGGATTGTGAATCCATTTCATATCAGGAACTGGCCAGTAGACAAACATTGATTCACCAATTAACTCATTTGTCTTCACAAATCCCCATTCTCTTGAATCAGAACTATATGGACGATTATCTCCCATCACAAAGTACTCGTCTGCAGGTACAGTAACTGTCTCTCCTTCTCTAAGGAAAGAACCACCATATGTCTTTACATCAGACTTTAAGAAGCTACTTTGATCAAGCTTGTCTCCATTGAGGTATACATCGCCGTCTTTGACCATTACCGTGTCTCCTGGGACTCCTATAACACGCTTAATAAAGTCTTTATCTGGATCTGGAGGAGCTTTAAAGACAACAACGTCGCCAAGTTGTGGCTTATGCATGCGAAGGACAATAAGATTGGTAAGAACATATTGCTTATCATGAAAGTTGGGATACATAGACTCGCCATTTACTTGGAATGGTCGAAAAAGGAACATGTAAATGACGAGAAAGATGGCTGCAGCAACAAGAATACTTTGGATCGTATCAACGAGAAAAGCGTATATCTTCCGTAAGATAAACATATACTCTATTGTGCGGAATCTGAGCTTCTTTGTCAACGGTTCAAATCTCTGCTAAAATACTTTTTACAACGGGCTCATGGCTCAGCTGGTAGAGCGCTTCATTCACATTGAAGAGGTCTCAGGTTCGAATCCTGATGGGCC
>PRDT01000023.1 GCA_003173995.1 Candidatus Levyibacteriota bacterium
CTCAACAACTCTCCGATGTATCTCTCTCACCAAACCAGTATAGAAAGCCAAAGATTACTATTCTGTTCTTTAGGTAACAATTGTAATTTTTTTATGAGACATGACAATTTTCTTTTGTGCAGCAAGCGTATGAAGTGCTTCAGTAACTCGAGGACGAGTAGCACCAATCAGTTGAGCTAATTCTTCATGAGACATGGTAATCTCTTGATTAGAGAAATAACCTCTTAATGTAATAAGCAAAGACAACATTCGCTGGTTGAGTTGGACAGATGACATTGATTGCATCGTGGAAGTATTCTCCCGGATACGTTTGGCAAGATTGCGGATAACTCCTAACGCAACACTTGGGCGCTTATGTACAACTTGTTCTAGCTCTTTTTTTGATATTACCAACACATGAGTCTCTTGAAGTGTGGCAACATGTGCAGATCGAGGCCCGGCATCCAAAATAGCAAGTTCTCCAATGATTTCTCCACTAGAACGAAGAGCAATTTGCACTTCTTTCCCTTCTTCTGTCATGCGGTATACTTTTGTGAGGCCTTTATAGACAATATAGGCCTCTTCACCTGGTGTTCCTTCTTCTATAAAAACAGTCTTTGCAGGAAGCACCTTCTCACGTACAACTGCTGCAATATGCATCAAATCTTCTTCCTCTAGCTCAGAAAAGAGCATACAGGAGCGAATAAGCTGTATTTTTTCTTTTTCAGTCACGTTGGCATTATAACAAATACCATTACTACGTATGTGCGGGAGGGGTAACTTTAAGACTTCTGAGGGAGAAATCCAATACATCTTTCATCTCTTGACGTCTATTTTCGCTATTAAGAAGCACAGCTATAATCTGATGACCTCCATAATCAAGATAGGTGACAAGGCAGAGTCCCGCCTCTGGCGTATAACCTGTTTTAACTCCTTTTACGCCTGGATAGGAAGAGATGAGATTGGTTTCATTTTCAAGGTCATATTCCTTATGAGTGCTCGTTCTTGGAATACTATAGTCAAATGTTGCTGATACCTTCGCAAATAAGGGAAAATTCTGAAGCGCATATCGTGTCATGACAAGCAGATCTCCAGCAGTCGTATATTGGTCCCCATCTCCTTCAAGACCTGTCGGGTTAGTGAAATGAGTATCCTTAAGACCCAATGCTACTGCTTTCTCATTCATTGCATGAGTAAATGCAACACGTCCTCCAGAAAAATTATCTGCGAATACTTCAGCAGCATCATTGCCTGAATGAAGCATGAGTCCATAAAGTAATTCTTCTTTTGAGAGTATCTCTCCAGCGTCAAGCCCCATACTATCTTCTCCTACAAGGTCACGATCTCTCACAAGGTATTTATCATCCGTCACAGGATGCTCGAGAGCGACAATGGCAGTCATTATTTTGGTCAAAGACGCCATCGGAAGACGCTTTGTAGGTGACTTCGTAAAAAGTACTTTTTCAGTGGTCAAGTCATACGAAATGGCAGATGTAGCTGAAAGGTCAGAAAGCTCACGAGAAGGGCTCCTCGCGCTCTGAGAAGGTGTCCAGAGGTCAAGAGTACTGACCTGACCATTGGTAGCATAATTGAGAAAAACCGGAAGAGGAGAAAAAATGGTTGTCTGAAGAAGCGAAAGTGGTCGGAAAAGCCACAGCGCAAGAAGAAGGATACAACAACCCAAAAGCACAGAAATACTATAAATAATCCACTCTTTTTTCATATTGAGATAGTCTAGTGAGCGCTTTCTGCGTATGTTGTCAGACGAATATTGTTATCTTTAATAGTTTGCTTAGTCCTATCACTCGTTAGTATTTCCAAATCTGTGAGCCTCCATTTGCCTTGACTGTCATCAATTGCTGGATGGAACATAAATTCGGCAACCTCCCCTGATTTAAGAGAAGATAAGAGCTGGCAAAATGAAGCAACAGGATCACTATCAGTATAAAAATAACTCATGTTAATATAATCTACAGTCTTAATACCTTTTTGTCGTAAGTGGTCTTTATAACCAAGATCAAACTCAAATTTCCCACCATAGATATCCTCTTCTGACAAAGGACTTATTGGACGAAGAGGCAGGTGAAGTGATAGTGCCAACTGCTCATAGACATCAATAATAGGAGGATAGGATGCAACACCGTGGTGACTATCCAGATGATCTACTGGTCCTAAGATTTTCTCAACCTGTTCAACTTGAGCTGTTAACTCCCTTTCAACTGCAAATTTATCAAATCTACCAAAATACTCTTTCCAAGCGCTTCCTTTCCATTCCTTTCCATCTTTCACTTCTTTATATGGCCTGCTAAATTTTTCAAGTCCATTCCAAACCTGCTGGACAAGTGGCTTGCCATAGGTGAGATTAAGATGCACACCATGGGAAAGGGGAGACTTGGTAAGTCCACTTTTATTTTCTAGTCCTTCCAAAAAAGCGTCAGGACTCACCACATTACCCATGACCGTTGTGCTTGTCAGGATGCCTTCTTCATAGGCTTTTTTTATGCCAGCATTGACACCTTCGCTATAGCCAAAGTCATCAGCATTGATAATAACAAGTGCACCACCACTCATATACTCACTATAGCAAATCCCTTATAGACTGGCTAGAGAAGCAACCGACATGATACAATGCACCTATTATGCTAGTTGATAACGTTGTTATTACGGTACAAGCAGGAAAAGGCGGCAATGGATCTGTGCATTTTAGACGTAATGCCCAAACAGCAAAAGGAGGCCCTGACGGTGGTGATGGGGGTAATGGAGGAAATGTCTATTTCCAAGGAGTAGATGATATCTTAGGACTTCGAAATTTTCGCTTTCAGAAATCTATCAAAGCAGAAGATGGGGTGAATGGGGGACGACAAAAATTATTTGGTAGAAATGGGAAAGACATGATAACAAAAATTCCTCTAGGGACACTTGTCACCAATCTTGATACAAATGAAGAAGTTGAGATAACAGATACTGAAAAGCAAATCCTTATTGCTAAAGGAGGAGTAGGTGGAAGAGGCAATGATAAATTCAAGTCACCAACAGATCAGGCTCCTCATTATGCAGAAAAGGGAACACCAGGAGAAATAAAGCATCTTCGTCTCGAACTTCGTCTCATTGCAGAGATAGGCCTTATTGGCCTTCCAAATGCCGGTAAAAGTAGTCTGTTACAAGCACTAACCAACGCACATCCAAAAATAGGAAATTATCCATTTACGACACTGGAGCCAAATATTGGTATGATGCATGGCATTCCACTTGCAGATATTCCTGGCCTTATTGAAGGCGCATCAGAGGGAAAAGGACTGGGCACAGCATTTTTAAGACATGTGCAGAAGACAAAAGTCTTGCTTCACTGTATTGATAGCACCCAAGAGGATCTCCTGAATGCGTACAAAACGGTCCGACATGAGTTGGAGGAATATAATTCTGAAATGTTAGCCAAAAAAGAAATTATTTTACTCACAAAAGTAGATGAGATAACTCCAGAGCAGCTTAAAAAAGCACTCACTCAGTTGAAGAAAATCGGATATACTGTTTTGACAACTTCTATCTATGATGATGCCTCACTTGACGCATTATCAAAAGAATTAGAAAAAGAGGTAAATAATGGCTAAAGTACTAAAAATTGCACATAGGGGAGCTTCAGGACACGAGCCAGAAAATACGCTTGCTGCATTCAAAAAAGCATTGGAATTTCATGTAGATATGATTGAATTGGACGTCCACAAATGTAAAAGCGGAGAGATTGTCGTCATTCATGATGGAACAGTTAATCGCACAACTAATGGACGAGGGAAGGTAAACAAACATACTCTCAAACAACTCAAATCATTAAATGCGGGCAATGGTGAAAAGATCCCTACGCTTCAAGAGGTTATTGATCTTGTAAAGAAAAAAGCTATTATTAACATTAATATTAAAGATGCTGGAGCAACATCCGCAACATTTGAAATTATTAAGAACAATCTGACCAAAGGAATCATTGCTGAGAATTCAGTCATACTCTCTGCTGAACGAATGGGTATAGTCAGAACAGCTCACAGAGCACAGCTTGTAACGACAATACCTTCATTAATATTTTTCCCTCGAGTATTTATTTGGTTTCTGAAGCGCATGAATCCATACGCTATTGAAATTTATAAGCGGGTAGTCTCCAAACAAATAGTGGAAATTGCTCACTCTATTGGAACAAAAGTTTATGTGTGGACAGTAAACAGCCCAGAAGAAATACATAGGATGAAACAACTGGGTGTTGATGGTATTATCAGCGATTACCCTGACAGGATCTAACCTATTTATTTTCTCTTGAGGACTGGTAATCCTGTCCTTGTATTTTCCACAACTTTAAAGCCTTCAGGAACAGTATCAATTGCCTTAGGTCCTGCTTTTCGAGAAAAATAGTAAATTGTCTGCTGTCTGCCTCCACCTCGCAGTGTCACCAATGTCTGGTGAAGGTAGTATTTTGTCCCCTTCGCATTTGTATATTCAAAAGCCATATGTCACCTCCTTGTGGTGATAAAATAGATAACTTCTCTTTATATAACGACATATAAGTACTATTTGTTACGTATCTCAACAGTATCTTGTTGGAAAGAGAAAGCAATTAAAGGCTCGTATGAATCCCGTAAAATAATAAGATAGCTTCAGATATGAGATTTCTGCTTGATTGCTTGACTGTAAGAAACCCAGTTGTGTATAGTCGGGTAAGATTTCAGTAAGATAGCTGTCAGTGGCACGTAAATTATGACAACACTTATTCCCTTTATTGCAACCCAACAACGTGTTAGCGTACAGAAGACTCAGTCATTTAGACTTTCTGTTGATTGGAAGAAAGACAAGACAATCATCACCATGAGTCTTTTCGCAGATCATGTGACAACCAAGCACATGCCACATGTCCTTTCTGTACTTCGCAAACATTTACCTACTATCTTACGCTCCACATGCTTTAATGAAGAAGATATCCCTTTTTCCGAAGAAGTGCGCGCAACAGAGCTTGGCCATTTATTCGAACATATACTCCTTGAATACTTATGCAAAGAGAAAATTCGTCTTGGCTGCCAAGAAGCAATATTTAGTGGAATTACCAAGTGGGATTGGAATAGATATCCATATGGGACATTCCATATTCATATTACCATTCCTTATGAAGATAGAATCTTTTTCGCTCAAGCGTTTCAAAAAGCTACACAACTTTTTACTATTATTCTGGAGAAACAACGACCAGTGAAACAACAATATTTTCTTTCACCACAACCTAATAATTTTTCTGTCTAGAGATAATTGCACTAAAAACAGACGCATTACCATCTGTTTTTAGTTGGTAGGAAAATTATGCTTTCCCTCCCATTCGAGCAACTCGCTGTCTTGTCTCTGGACTTGCTGCTTGCAGTCCTCGCAGTCGATGCTTCGCTTTTCCACCTTTTTGACCTACACGCTTTCGTGTTTCTTCATCTGCTGATGCTAATCCTCGTTTACTTTTTGCCATTCAGCTCACCTCCTTTCATAAATCCCCAAAAGCATAAAGAATAATGGTAAAACACCACTAATAAAAATGTAAAAATGTTGAAAGAAAATGAGTGATTACTTGCTTTCTTTGCCACAATGATCTTTCTTATTCCTTACGTAATTTTTATTTTATTCTCAAAGCAGACAATTACAGTAAAAGTGTATGAGAAAGCGAACAAAAGCATCGATGAGGAGTGCAGGGAAAAAAGGTGGCGAAACAACCAAAACAAAAAATGGCTCATCATTCTATAAGAAAATTGGCCAAAAAGGGGGTACGACAACAAGAGAAAAATTAGGTGAAGATTTTTATAGAAAAATAGGACAAAAGGGAGGACTCAAAAGTAGTAAAAAAAGAGCAGAAAAATAGTTTGATTATTGGAAAAATGGTAAATTAGTGCTATCATCTTGACGAGTATTTCTCCATGAACAAAACAATTCTTATTGTAGACGATAACCCGCATATTCTTGAGGCAATAGAGCTCATTTTAACCAATGAGTCCTATAAGGTGCATTCTATAGTAAAAGCAGATGGCATCATAGAAAAAGTAAAAAAGTTTAAACCAGACGTTATACTTCTCGATCTTTTGTTATCTGGGAAAAATGGACAAGATATCACACAGCAATTAAAGGATTTACCTGAGACTAAAAAAATTCCAGTAATTATTATTTCTGCACACCCAAGTGCTGAAAAAGCTGCCAAGCAAGCAGGTGCAGATGCTTTCGTTGCCAAACCATTCGATATTGAAGATTTGCTTTCTGTGATTAAGAAATTTATTGAGCCCTAATACTACTCCTGTATATATTAATAACTAACTTTGCTGTGTTTGAAGTGTTTTGCGAGAGAAAGCGAAACTTTTTGGCATTCTACTATAGAAATAAACCAATGAAGTACTCATAAGAACAACAATACATAATTGCGCCCAAACAGACAAATGAAAGCCGATGGTCTTTTGTGTCTGCAAAACGATATCAATACAAATATAATGGACAAAAAAGAGAGCATAGGAGAATCTGCTCAAAAATAAAATAATCTGACTTAAAAATTTATTTTTCCAAAAAGGAAAATTTGTTAATGCAAGAATCATTGATGTTCCTGCTAATTCATACGTTACATAAAATAAATTTGGCGGATATTTATTATCAATTAAATTCATTGGCTTTTCTAGATATTGCCAAATAATAAAAAGTACAAAGAAGAAAATACTTGCACAAAGTGAAAGAATAAGATTCTTTTTTATACCAAACATTGTATTTCTATATTGATAATAATACCAAGGTAAAAGAAAAAATAAAGACCAAGGAAGCCACATAACATATCGGTAATACTGATAAGGGAATACCGTTACACTAAAGTAAAAAAGTGATGCAACTCCAGCAGCAATATAGACACCAAAAAGTAAAGAGTTCTTTTTATAAAAATAAAGAAGTAGTGGGAAAAGAAGTGCCATCATGACAAATAAAAGAGGCAACCAATTTAAATTAACACCATCAAGAAGAATAACACTGTCTAGCAGGTAACCCCAGGAGAACTTGAGACCAAGTCCTGAGAAAAAAGAAGGAAAGAGATAAGTCAAAGTATAATGAATAACTAAGTAAATATAAAATGGCATAACTATGCGAATCAACCTTTTCTTATAGAATGTTGTTACTGATCTAAAATGCAGGTCCATATCTTTGTATTTTGCAAACAAAACAAATCCTGAGCAGAAAAGAAAGGCAACAATAATAAAATGCAAATAATTCCAAACCCACGTGTTGAGAGGTGATGTTAGATTGAAGGAAAAAACATGGATAGCAATAACTGCAAAAATTGCGACTGCTCGAAGTATATCAATTGAAAAAAATCTTTCTTTTACCACAACTTTCTATAAGCATAGTAGATCAAAAAAAACCGCATAGCAAGCGGTAATGTAAGAGACCCGACCGGGTGCAAATGGTGGAGGACTTTCGTTTCGGAGAAAGACATTGGTCTTTCGCTTCATCATATTAAAGAGAGAATAAACTTTTTTTGTAAAATTAAAAGTAAAAAGACGCAAGAAAATATCTAGAATTACGTAATAATTTCGCCCTCTATTGTGGAATTTTTCAGGTGAGCTTTAATTATTTGGATATTCCAGAGATTTGCTCGAAAGAAAATATCTCCTATTCCTCCAATAACAGGGATTAGTCCTATCAAAAAATCCAATACAATATTACCAATAATATGCACCATTTTGTCTTGAGGTAATTCAAACTTTGTTGCAATCCAGACAATATATAAAGAGACACAAAGTCCAATAACATCTCCTATACCGGGAATCAGATCAAGAAGAGGATCCAACCCAAATCTAATACCAAGAAAGGAAAATTTTGTATCCATCAAATGTGCCAATCCTTCTGCAAGTACAAGATGTTTATCCATGACTTCATAATAACAAAAAAATACCAAAAAGGCGTAAGAAGGCTATGCAGCTCGTCTGTTATAGGCAACTAATGCACTTCCACATGGAAATTGCATCTCAGAACGGATAAGCGAGGAAAGAGCAGACCTGGCCATATGATATCTATCATCATGACGCCGTCTTCCTCCATTGGGAATAGGAATTTGAGACAACCATTCCCAAGCTCCTTCCTCTGGAAAGAGCACACTTCGTTGGAATTGTCTTGAGCGTTTAATAGACATTGCCATGACCTCAGGAGGAGCTGACTGGCGACGATTAAGCATTGTTACATCAACCAACTCGCCTGTATCACTGTCCCACGCCAGTTGCCGCTCTTTCATTGCTTGTCTTTGAAATGCTGGGTCCGGGACCAAATCAATAAGGACAAATCCTTGATTGACCAAGCTTTGAATAATCCCATCGTCAACAACACCATCTGGTACTTCCGCAATGGTGAAAAGTCCTCGTGGATGGATTCTTTTGCCACGACGTTCTTTTCTAACAATATCGGCAAAACGCATAGTCGCATCTTGCAAAAACCGCTCTGCAACAATTCGTCTTTTTTCAGGAGTAAGCGAGTCAGCTCGAGGCTTTCGATTGCCGAGAATATCTTTATCTCGAAGTCTATCTGACCATTTAATACTTCTCAGTAAAATATTACTACCATATTTTTCTTCCATATCATGACGAAATCTTTCTATTGTATGAGATTTCCCACCACCCGGCTGTGACCTAAAAATAATACCTTTTGCTCCACGAGCCGCTATCAACTCCAAAAGACTTACTTGATTGATTTCAAATTTAACACCACCGTCTGCAAGCGGAGAGTACACACGCTTCAACTGATCTACAGTACTATTTCTCATGTCTTGCTTTTCTCTTTGTCTTTCGCGATTTCGACTCATGATATATGTAATGCGGGTAATGCTATCGTTACTTTTGTTCCTTTATTGCTTTTGGATGAAATGCGTATTGACCCATTATGTTGAGCAATAATTGTTTTGGAAATAAAAAGACCAAGCCCCAATCCATCTTTGTAATTGGTCTTTGGCTTATAAAATTTATTGGCTATTTTTTTAACATATTTTTTGGCAATGCCTTTTCCTTGATCCTGTATAGAAAGTTTGTAGTGAGGTGAATCAAATGTGAGCTGGACTGTGATCATGCTTTTTGAAGAAGAAAATTTTACTGCATTATGCAAAATATGTGCAACTGCCTGGGAAAGCTTTTGCTTATTCCCTTCAACAAAACAGGAAGAATCATCTCGTTGTGAAACAAAAGAAATATGTGATTTTGGATATAGTTTTTGTGTTTCATGAAGGACACCACTGACAACTTCTTGTAAATTAACTACTTGCATATCAGCTAGATTAAGATCTGTAGTGAGCTTCTCAACATTAAGTAACTCATTAAAAATTCTTGTAAAATCAGCAAGTTCTTGCGTTAATTCCTTAATCCAATTAATGAAGGGTACATCCAACTTGTCAGCGTTTTTTTGCAAAAGCTGAAGATAAATGTTTATTGCAGTTGCTGGAGTTTTTAATTCATGAGATATCATACTTAAGAAAGTGTCTCTTGTTGCGAGTGCTTTTTTCATATCTTGATAGAGTTGAGTTTTGCGAATACTCAGTGTTGCAATAGCTCCGAATATTTTGAGGAGTTGTAAATGTTGTTTGGTAATTTTTCTTTTTGAAGTTAATGCTAATATCATCACGCCCAACGTTTGATTGTAATAGGTAAGTGGAATAAAAACAGTTTGATTAATTTTTAGTGGCAGTAATTCTGGGTGGATTTTATAGATTTCTTTTGCCTGCAAAACAAGTGGCTGACCTGTCTCAAATACGTGCGAGGTATATCCTTTATCCCTTGGTTTTATGTCCACAGGAACAGATAACGTCGAGTATTCTCTTACCAGTTTATTTCCATGAGAAATGAGAATACTTCCATATTTTGCACCAATAAGTTTTGTAGCTTCAGCGACAAGCATCGCGTACGTCTCATCCGGAGTGAGAGGAAGAAGAAATCGTAAACCACTATGATACAGACGCTCTAATGCATCAGTCATACGTCATGCAATGAGCATACGTATCAGGTGTAAAAGCGAAAAAAGAACACCGTAAGAATTTGCTAAGATCCGATAGTCTAGGCAGCAATGGCTGGAGTAACCGAAGGTGTTGCTGGAACTATTGGATAGCCACGTGAAGCAAATCGCCGCATTGACTCAACAAGAAGATTTGGTACACTATCATATTTTTTGTCAAATATTTCTTCCGGAACCATAAATACTGAAGAAGCAAGTTGTTGTACTTTTTTCTCATCAACGTCATACCACATGCTGCCCAATTTAACTTTAAATTTTGTCTGACCCCATTTATTAACAAATAATTGAAATTGTGGACCAGTAAGAGGAAGTGTTTTGCCTTTACGACGGCGCATTATCTCCTCACCACTCTCACTCCCATGGCGAGTTGTGCGTGTGGCAAATGTTCCTAAGACAAACGCCTGTAATTCATGTGAAATACGAATATCCATTACTTCTTGACCTTTTACATATGAGTCTCGTATATGAGTTATTGCCTCCAAAAGCCAATACGCGTGAATTCTCTGTACTTCGGCAAAAGAGACAGTCCCTGTCAAACCCTTTTCTCCTTCATCCATCCAATTAATAAGCGCTTTACCCATAGCCTCATCATCAACTTGTGTTTTGCGGAATTTATACCAAGGCGCATTTTCAATTTGAGCGACTTGATTTCTCATGAGAGATAGAAGTCCTGAATTTTGTGTGTCATATATAATTGCTCGAGCTGAGAGCTCTGTTCGATGAGGAAGTCTTCTCACTCTTTGGCGAAATGGCATGAAGTGATTAAACTCTCTCTCAAAAATATCAGCTGTCTGCACAACGCGAGAAATATCGCCACTTGAAATATTGACAACAACATTAGTTGAGGCATACTCCTCAGCAAGAACTCTTGCTCGCTCGTGAGATAAAGCAATACCACGTCTACTCAGAGGCCCATTTTTACCTTCTTTTGGTCCGTGCCTTAA